>DASZHC010000185.1:0-4694 GCA_035938215.1 Chthoniobacterales bacterium | reverse complement strand
CGCCAAACTCCGACAAGAGGGCATCGAGCCTACACTGCCTTGGCTTTATGGCTTCCAACTCGACTTCCGCTTCCGATAGCCATCCTCGCCAGACTCCTTATTCAATGGTCAAATTAATTCCCGCTTCAAAATCTTTGCTCTAGGGCGGCATGAAAGTGGGGCGGGACGTAACCGACGAGCAACGCAGCCGCCGGCCCATTTTCATCGCAACCCTTTGGGCCGGGGCCAGTTGGCTGCTTTTCCGCGTTGCTTGCTCCTCACGTATCGATTCAGATATGCTCGTCGCTCGCGCCTTGAAAAACAGCCAACTGGCCTGCGGCGAAAGACATGCTATTTCGGGGACAGGACACTACTTCGATTGCTTCTTTTTCCGGGCGATTTCTGCGATCACGGAGGGCAGCAACAGATGTTCAGCTGCCTGGATGCGAGCATGCAGCCGCTCTGCTGTGTCATCCGGTAATATCGGCACGGTTCGTTGCCCCAGGATCTCGCCGGTATCCACCCCGGCATCGACATAGTGCACTGTGCAACCCGTGACCTTCTCGTTTGCATTCAGAGCCCGAGTCCAAGCATCGAGCCCGCGGAACTTCGGCAACAGGGAAGGATGAATATTGATAATCTGGCCAGGAAAGGCATCGAGCAACCCCTCTTTCAGTACGCGCATAAATCCTGCCAGTACGACCAGCTCAACATCCCTGTCGCGCAAGATTTGAACAATTTGGTGTTCGATTTCCGATTCCAGCTTAGTTCGAAATCTCCCTGGCGGGACATAACGCCAAGGGACATCAAATTCATGCGCCAATTTGAGTATCCCTGCGTCTTTGACGTCCGATATCACGATACGGACCTCAGCCGCCACCCATCCCTCTTTGATTGCTTCCATAATGGCCCGAAAATTTGATCCCTTTCCGGAGCCAAGTACACCGAGGCGAAGTTTCATCGCTGTTGAATTGTATTAAGTAACCCGGTCGTGGATTTTCCGCGGACCAGGGGCAATATCTCTATGCGGGCGCCGATTTCCCTCAGAGCCGCGACTTCATCCGGATCCAGAGTGTCGGTTGTGTAGTCACCTCCTTTTGCATAAATGTTAGGAGCGAGTTCTCGCACAAGATTCGTCGCTCGCTTCTCATTGAACACAACGACGTGATTGACTGCCTCGAGAGCGGCAAGAATTTCCGCTCGATCTTCTTCCCGATTCAATGGCCTTCCAGGCCCTTTTAATTGCCGCACGGAATCGTCGCTGTTGAGCCCTACGACAAGAACATCTCCGAGTCGTCGCGCCGCAGCGAGATGGCGCACATGACCCACGTGCAATATGTCGAAACAGCCGTTTGTGAATACAATCGTCTTGCCTTCATGAAGGCCCCGCACTTTTGATGCCTCGGTTCGGTCCAGGATCTTAGTCAACACGACGATCGCTTTTTCAGTTGCACTAGCAGGTTATGCCACTAAGTCTATCAAATTCATGATCGATTGGCGCCTCACCAAGCTAGCCGAAGTACTGATCGGCTTTTCAACCCACCTGCAGAAAAGGGAAAAAGTTCTCATCGACGCCATCGATGTACCCTCGGAATTCGTAGTGGCATTGATCAGAAGCGCGCGCGCAAGGGGAGCGTTTCCGTTTGTGAATTTGCAGACAAATGTCATCGGACGTGAACTGCTTCGCGAAGCGGAGGAAGAACAATATCGGACATTATCCAAATTCGAACTCGCGCGGATGAGTGCGATGGATGCCTACGTAGCCCTCCGCGGTTCGCACAACATCACCGAACTCGCAGATGTCAATCCGGAGAGAATGCAGCTCGCGACCAATCTAATGAAGCCGGTTGTTGATCATCGCATCAACAAGACTAAATGGGTTGTCCTGCGCTGGCCTACTCCGGCAATGGCTCAGCTGGCCGGAATGAGCACTGAGGCATTCGAAGACTTTTTTTTTGAAGTCTGCACACTGGATTATCAAAGGCTTCAGCCCGGAATGAATGCGCTGAAAGAGCTGATGGAAAGGACTGACGAGGTCCATATTAAAGGGCCGGGAACCGATCTCCGGTTCAGCATCAAGAATATCCCGGCTGTTGTCTGCGGCGGCAATCATAACATTCCTGACGGGGAGGTTTTCTCCGCTCCCGTCCGAGATTCGGCAGAAGGTATAATCCAGTTCAATGCGCCAAGCGTTTATCAGGGCACGGCTTTCGACTCCGTTCGTCTTAAACTTAGTAATGGCAAGGTAGTCGACGCATCTGCGAATAATACTGCGCGGCTCAACGCGGTACTCGATTCCGATGAGGGAGCTCGCTATATAGGAGAATTCGCGATTGGCTTCAATCCTCACATCAAGACGCCGATGCGCGATACGCTGTTCGACGAGAAAATCGCAGGATCCTTCCATTTTACTCCGGGTCAGGCATACGAACAAGCCGACAATGGAAATCGAAGCCAGGTTCACTGGGACCTCATCTGTATCCAGCGGCCGGAGTATGGAGGGGGCGAAATCTATTTCGACGGAGAGTTGGTGCGAAAAGACGGACTCTTTGTGCCGGAGCAGCTTAAAACCCTCAATCCCGAATGTGTCCTGAGCTCCTAACTATTTGCCCCTCAAGCGCTTCCAAAATCCGAAGTTTGGAAATCGTGCTCGTCCTCGAACTCGAACTCGATTTTCAGCGCTGGAGCGAGAGGCTTCGGATGGCGCCTCGGTCAGCAGAGACTTTCGGCGTCATCCGACTTTATATTTGATGGGTCCTGATCGTTTTTCGGGCCTTTCCTCAATCGAGGACGATTTATCCGGCACACGAAAAACATTATCATAACATTCATTATTCGTGCTCAGTGTGAACGCGAAAGTTTCAATCTTTGATAGTCCGGATTCAGCCCCAGTTCCGGATGTCTCTGCAATAACTCCTTATCGAGTCGCTGTGCGAACTCATCGACCTGTTTTCTGAAATCCGAGAAAGGCACAGTGACCTCCCCAGGTGTATAGCTTGAAGTGATGACTACCTCGTCGCCAACGCGATCAAACTGAAGAGCAGCCTCGGATTCAGTAAATTCAAACGTTTCACTTCCCTCTGACTCAGAGAGGGCATCGGCGATTTCACGAAGCGCCAGAGCAAAATCCACCAGCGGTATCCAGCCCCAATCCGCGCTCAAATCTGTCTGGTCCGTCCCGAGCACTACATCTCCTTGCGCTACATAGTAACGGAGGTCCGTCTCCTCAACGGTAGCCATATCCGCGAAATCTTCGTCCCAGTCTTCCGAAAGCCGAAAATCCATGCGCATAAGATTCTTCTCCGGGCATTAGTGTCCTGTCCCCGAAATAGCATGTTTTTCGCCGCAGGTCAGTTGGCTGTTTTTCAAGGCGATCCGAGCCGGACTGGCGGTAACGACGAGCATCGCGCCTTGCCCATGGCCCATTTTGATCGCAACGAAAGCCATGTTATTTCGGGGACAGGACACTAGAAAGGAAATGCAGTAACGACCTGGCCGCGCGTGCTAGTCACCACTCGCAGACGGCTCGCAGGACTGCCAGTGATTGTCGTCCCGATCGGGCGGCCAAAATCGTACTCGTAGATTTCTCCGGGCCGGCCATGCGTATTTTCGCTGGGGCGCCCGTTTGCGACCGCCTCGTTGATCATTACTCTAAGTGATTCTTCCGTAATCCCAACTGCAAATTTGCCCGCGCCCTGCGCAGGGCTATCCGGCCAATGCCGTTGCTGAATGTGCCGCAACGCCCAATGGGTGAGCACCACTTGCTGACGCACATTCTGGGTAACGCCTTGCCCAAAGGCGATTGGGATCATGCACCCAGCGCCAAAGAAAAGAATCAGTGCCGGAAAAATAAAGGGCACTTTTCGAAATTGCCAAGCTCTCATAGCCCGGGAAATAGCCGTCGACGAAAGGGATTGCCCGTCGTCATTCACCTCGCAGCGCTTTGATCGCCTCGCTCGCGTTTGGCGCCAGGAAAACGCCCGTACCGGCAACCAGAACGTTCGCCCCGGATCGACGCGAAATTAATGCCGTTTCAGGGTGGATCCCACCGTCGACCTCGATATGAAAGTCGAGCCCAAGCTTCGTGCGTATCTCGGCGGCACGTTCTACCTTCATCATCATTTCCTGAATAAATTTCTGCCCGCCAAAGCCCGGGTTTACGGTCATAACGAGGAGCAGATCGATTTTGCCGAGGAGCGGTTCCACCCGTTCAAATGCCGTTTTCGGGCTAAGCGCCAAACCGGCCGTCGCCCCTGCGGCCCGGATATCGCCCAATGTTTTTTCAACATCGTATGAAGGTTCGATGTGAATCGTGATGTTGCGGGCGTAGGGAAGAAATCGTGGAAAGAAATGATCCGGCCTTTCGACCATCAAGTGAGTGTCCAGGGGAATCGTGACCAACCGGGCGATCGATTGTACTATGGCCGGTCCGAAGGAGATATTGTCCACGAAGTGACCGTCCATCACGTCGAGATGAAGCCAGTCTGCACCGGCCTTTTCCATGCGTATGCACTCAACCCCAAGCTGGCTGAAGTCACTCGCTAGCACCGAGGGGGCGACGATTATTGGTTTGCTGTTCATCGATTCTTTCTTCTCTTTAGTCACTAGCATGAACGATTTGCTGGATATTTCGAGCGATACCTACTTTATGGGGCAAGCTTTACGCCAGGCGCGAAAAGCTGAATTGCAAAATGAGGTCCCTGTCGGCGCAGTAA
>DASZHC010000184.1:0-12151 GCA_035938215.1 Chthoniobacterales bacterium | reverse complement strand
CGTTAGCGTCCAGCGCTTTGTTCCGCAGTCGAGCGGCACCGAAAAACCGGAGTCAAACGCCCCGCGCAGACAAAATCCGGTGACTTTCTTCGACGCGTACTCTTCTACGTGTTTAAATCCCGGTTTCCTTCTCAGCCGCTTTCTGAACGGCTTCACAGCCTACCCCGGCCTTGTGGTGGGTGGCCTCGTGCGCATACGGGTTTTTGCCCGTCCTTACCAGGCTGCCGGGCGCACAGGTGCCCATCTTAGCGGCCAGCGCGGCGGTAGCGATCGCGTTCTTTGTGTGCACGATTCCCCTCTCTTACTGGCTGGCAAACGTATTCGCCCAGGCCGGATACGCGAGCATGGAGCGCCAGACGATGCAGTTAAAACGCTTCCGCGAAAAACGTAAAAACTACAAAAGGAACCATGACGATTTTTCGATCGGGTAAGAACCTAACTGGCTCAACGCAAGGAGCTTAAGATGCAACAAAGACGAGAAATGGAAACAAATGGCACACATTGGAAACAAAATGGCGGTTTTGTTTCCAATTGTTTCCATTGCTTCTTTCCTCAACCCGCAAGGGTTAGGGAAGAAGCCTGCAGGGTCGAGGTGTGCCGAAAACCGTTGAAAAACCCAGCGTGACATCACACGCGGCTGTTTGCACGTGCGCCAGCCGGCCAGCGCCAAAAACGTAAAAACCAATGCTGAGAGTAATCATGTCAGTGTCCGCTGAGGGCGCGAGAAACTATTTCGATGTGGCTCTAAAGAAGAGCGATTACTACGCGAAAGAGCTAGGGGTCTGGGGCGGAAAGGGGGCCGAGCGCCTGGGCCTGAAAGGCGAAGTAACACGTGAGGGGTTTCTCGCGCTCGCGTCCAACAAGGCGCCGGGAAAGGAAGAAAACCTCACGGTCCGGACAAAGGACAAGCGGACGGCGGGTTACGATTTCTGCTATTCGGTTCCGAAGTCGGTTTCGGTCTACCTGGCGCTAAGCGGCGACCGGGCGGTGGAACGGATGATCAATGAAGCCTTCCGGGAAACGATGGTCGACGTCGAGGCCCGGATGGAGACGCGGGTTAGAGGGGCTGATGAGGAGGGAAGCCAGCGCCTGAAGACCGGTTCGATGCTTGGTTATCCGGCGACTCAGGAAAAGAGATATTGGTGCCGTATCCGGCGGACCAAATGACGGTCTGGCCGATCAGCCCGCGAGTAAACAGTGCGAAGAACAATGACCCCAGCGTCTTGGACCCGATTGTTGCGGAGGTGGAAGCGCGTCGCCCAGACGGTCAAACACCATGAGCCGGATTTCGGCGAACGAATATTCACATACAACCGACCGATCATGAATTTCGACAAATTGCTTCAATTCGTGGAGCGCGGCATGCGGATGTCGCACGTCTACCAGCCGGTAATGTTGCGCGAGCTTCTGAGCCGGAACGGTCGAGCCGCGGTCGCGGACATCGCCCGCGCGTTGTTCAATGAGGATCGCAGTCAAATTGAGTACTACTGAGAGATTGCAAAGAGCATGGTCGGGCGGGGACTGCCGAATCAAGTGCCTGCCACCGGCTGCTTACCGAAGCGCGTTCGATGATTCGCGAAGCGGACGCCACCGTGGCGGGTTTCAACGTAGGAATCAACAGCGGAGAAGTCGCCGGTCAAACCGTGATGCGCTGCCACCTGCGTCTGATTCCGCGTCGGACGGGCGATCACCCGAACCCGCGGGGAGGCGTGCGAAGCGTCATTCCAGCGAAGGCAGACTACATTGGACCGGAAAAATTTGAGGGCACGTAGCGACGATCGAGTGCGGCGGGATTCCACGTTGGCAAGCGTTCCAAACTCGCCCGAATTTGACCGGCTGCTTGAGTGACCGGCGTGGGTTTGAATCATGTCGACCCATTCGCGGTCGTGCGTAAATCGCGCCCGGTCGAGGCGGAGGAGATTGGGCTATAGCGTCGCTGGCCTCTCCCGAAATTGTCTGATCTTCCGAATCTGTTCGGGTAGAACAGGCTTGAGCAGTTCAAAATCGAATGGAACCGGCGCTTTGATGCTGCCCGGTCGGTCCCAATTTTCATAAAGTGCACCGATCGCTCGCTTAGCAATTCGGTTCACTTGGTCGTCGCCTACTTCTTCTACGGAGACATCAAATTCCAAAAGCGTCGGTGTCCCGCAGTTTTTGATTTTCTCGGCCATTTCGAGCCTGTTTGCGATTCCGCTCAGATATTCGCTGCCACGCCAGCAGTACTCGTATTTGAGACATTGGCACGGGTCCAGGCTTACCCAGATTCGGTCCACGTTGTGTTCGGTGTACCATCTCAATTCTTTGATGATCTCCCTAAGCTCCGGGCTTTCTCCGAAAAGTTGAACCGCACGCTTATTTAGCCCTACAATATTGCTCGGAAGAATCCCGGTCACCGTGAACAAAGCGGGATCTTCAATGCGAGTCCCGTGGTAAAGCCGGAGGGCAGAGTAAATACCTTTAAACCCGGTGAAAAGGGTCTCGCGTGCGTCGAAAGCGTGGCCGTGGACCTTGTGTCCCGCGTCTTGAAGCCAATCCAAAGACGCAGCGTCGAAAGCGACTCTCGCCTTCAAGAGAATGCTTTTCATCCGGGGATCGCATAACACTGGGATTCTTTGTTGGAACAAATGAGCCCAGCTCCGGAACTCTCTCCACGCAAAGACTCGTTTCGCCGACGAATTCAAAATCTATGTTAGTCCGGTGTGAGTCTGATCAGCGTTTCACTGTCACCACACTTGAGCCTTAAATTGAATCCGGCTGCCTTGGCAGCGGCTCCCAAAGCGTCGAAAAAGGGACCCGATGAAATACGTTCGTACTTGTCCTTCGAATTAAAGGGTAGAAACGTCCACTCGAAAGCATCGGGCTTATAGTGGAATCCTACGGAGGGATCAAAAAGCAGTTCAAACGCTTCGGGACTAACTCGCCGCAAGTGTTGCTTAAAAACGGCCATTGCGTCACTGAACGCTGCGGGGTCGTACTTGTGCGCTGGCATCTTTATCGAGTCCTCCCAGTTCATCGGAGTGAGCGGATTGAGGTGAGGTGGGCGGTTTTGCAATAAGGGCACTTTTTTTCTTCCGCCAAGTAACCTCCTGAGCTTCTGAAAGCTTTACGAAAACGGAAGTGGACGGGTCCAATACGTTGAGACGAAACACGCCTTTTCCACGTTCCAAAACAGGTCCTACGAATTTTCTCATGTATTCCGATCTGCGACGGTTCGTCCTTTCGACAAGAGCCTCAACGAGTGGCAAAAATTGTTTGAGAGCGTCCTGTTTGATGACCGAACGTGGCACGGAAATCGAAGGCTCGATCCCGTCGCTCTCAATCATCACAGCGTTTGGATAGTCTTCTTCACCGATCGAGAGTGAAGCCTCGGCATGCGCGAAAAGCTTATGCCGGATGTCTAGGACTTTTTTGTGCAGCTCTTTGAACTCGTCCGGAACGATTTCATTTCCGAGTTTGCCGACCGGCTCATTGTACGTAAACGGACGGGCATAAGTACAAATGAGACCAACGAGCATCGCATAGTAGTTCGGCGAACGTTCGTTCGGCCTGTCGTTAAGGATACCTCGCAAGACATCGCGGACGAACTCGAAACAGTAGTTGGCGCACTCCATTTTGTACCACGACTGAGCGGCCTGGAATTCCGGAGTCAAAGTTGCTGGCTTTGTTTTTTTCGCTCGGCCCATGCGATTTCTGCCATCAGTTATTAATGTACGGAGGAGGGGTGTCACTCGTCACGTTTCTACCACACGTTCACGCCCGGTCTGAAGCACAATGCGGCATAAGTTGGGACGGGAAGGAAAGCAACCCACACTACTCAAAAAAGCTTAAAAACGGCAAAACAATGGCAAAACACTTTTTTCTGTGATAAACGTAAGTTACGTAAGTCCTTGATATTAAGCAATCTGCCTCGCATGGATTTGAACCATGACAAAGTGATCCAGAGTCACTTTGTGAACATTGCCATAAATCTAGCCTGCCATGCAGCGGGGACGAGTCCACGCTGCAAGTATTGAAGCATTCTTGACAGGTTCTTCGAGTCAAGTTCCGTTGCTTCTTTAAAAGCCCGGGCTGACCCAGATCAGGAAATTCATTACACGCTTCGATTAATTCCTGTGATTCGCGGAGGTCATTTATCAACACAGACAATGGGAACTTTTTGTGTAGTTCCGAGTCACGGTTCTCGGTGATAAATTTGTTAATCGTTACGAAGGTTTTCCGGTGAATATCCAGGCGCGTTCCTTGGACTTGAAAGCTAGGCGCTTTCAACCGCTCGCAAAGGGTTTCAAACTCCTTTATCCAGCCTAAGTGATTGGTAATTTTGGCGCTAAAATTCAATTTAGTTCCCGGGCTTCGATCAAAATCTGATGGGCACGCTTTGGATCAGATTTCCAAGTTGTGGTCTGTCCAATTTGAGCTTGTAACAGATTCGCTCTGCATCAAGACCTTGAATCACCAACCGTCGGCAATGGTGCGCTTGATCGAGCATTTTGAGCATCGGTTCTCGATCAATACCGCTAAATGAATAGCCGATCACGTGAATGTCGGTGGCGTTTGAAATCAATTCGGTCGCTCTTTTCCAGACCTCACGGGCATAGCTATCAAAGGCAAATCCGCTCTCAGTTGAGAGGATATATTGCCTTTGATACGGAAAAAACAGAAGCGGGGGCTTTTTGAGGTGGTCTGGATGTTGACCATCTGGGCCTTCAGAAAAAAAATAATCATTGTCGACGGTGATGACTTTGCCAGCGACGGGAGCTTCGAAATAGCATATTTGCTGTTTTGTGCTGCCTGTTCCGGTCCAATCGACTGTCCAACCGCCCACAGAGCCGTGGAGCTTTAGGAACGAGAACGCTTCTGGCGTAAATTTAATATTGATTCCCTCCAGTGTGACACCGGAATTGAGTACCCTCACGTCATAGAGGCCGTAACCGCTAAAAATAAATCGATCCACGAACGCCATTTCAAAAAGGCGATCATAATTGAATGTCAGCACGTGACATCGATTCGATTGCGGAATCCGAAGCCACTGAGTTTCCGCGTTGGGAAAAAGATCTGAAAGAAATTCTCGGTAAGCTCGAAAACCAGTCGCTCTCGCCGATGCCTCCTTGACGAGGAACGCCGCACATGTTGCCAAGGTTGCGGAGATTACCCGTGGGTGGCGGTTTTGAGGTCCTCCGATAATTTCATCAAGATTTCCGCCATAAAGCTTTTGAACCAGAACATCAATGGTTTCCGTTGTAGTGCCGAAAAGCTCGACCGTATCTGCGACAGCTCTTTGGAGTCGAGGGGACCGTGCCGAATCAAGTGATCGCCCGAACTGCTCGAGATCGGCTTTCATCTCTGCACCCAAAGGATAGCCACAGTCTTTCGAACAGCCGGCGCCGAGGATATAAACTTTAGATTCTGGCATTGGGTATCGGTTTCAATCTGTCGCTTTGGACCAGTCGGCCGGGTCGATCGGCCAGCTCCCATTCTCTGGACGGTCTTTTGGTAGCACCTGTATCCTGACGCCTGATTCTTTGGGATGTGCTATTAGCGCCTGGTTGCACAAGAGGTCTATGAACGTCGGGCCGTCATCGAGAATAGTTCCAAAGTAATGAAGATAGATGCGGTCACGCCTGCCGGTGGTGCGGACCTTTAGAGCGTCCAGAAGTCCTTTCATCCCGCCGTAGAGGTGATCTGAGCGGATAGTAAAGTAATCGTAGCGCGTGAAGATGACCCGAGCGGATGAGATCGGGCGCCAGCGCAACTTTCCTGTTTGCCGTTAGATAAGGTCAACCCAGAAACGAGGACTGCGATATGATGGGATTTCACAAAAATCGGTGTAGTCGGGAGGCGCTACCGGCAACATAATATCGAGTGGCCCATTTCCGATATAGTCAACAGGGATATTCTCCGTCGGGGTATAGAATAAAGCACAGCGATGAGCAAATAAGTGCTCCTGTTTCTCAAGCCGGCGGGACGTGAAGGACACTGGACCTTTCTCCGCGAGTTCATTGGAGACCGTGCCGCACCAAGAAATACTCCTATCACTCATAATTCAATCTGCCGTTTTCCACCAATCGGCCGACTCGTTCGATCTCATAGGAATTTAAAAACAGCGAACTATGACGCGATCGCCAAGTTGCAGTTTCGGCCAAGCTCCTCGATTACCGCCGATTTCCATTCGCTGAAACGGGCCGGCTGGAGACTCCAAGCTTTCACCTGGCAAAAGTTTGCGTAGAATCTGAGTAGACTGGGGTGCTTGCAGCCAAACCAAAGGCCAATTGCCAGTAAGTTTTAATTCCGTAGGAGTGGCTGTCGTGACAAAAGCTTCAATGTCGCAAATAAAGCTCATGGCCGTTTAAGCCCGTTTGGGATCCCACCTGCCCACAATTGTTCCGTCATCCAAAACAAAAGTGTCCTCTTCATTGCCGGCGATCGTCGCAGCAAGGGCTCGGTGCAAATAAGCGCTTGGCGATTCAAAGTTCATCAACAGTATGACCGAACGCAGCGGTAATGATAATCTTGTCCCAAAACAGCAATGTCCAGTAGTGAACGGTTGGAGTTACCTCCGGGTAGGCATCAAATTGATAAGCAAAGACGCCGGGATAATCTCCATAAGACGGATGATTCGCCGTAAACATTTGAAATTCCTTTGGTGGCGGTCCGTCATCGGGTCCGGTAAAGGTCCAAGTCAATTCGAGTTTTTCCGGAAGCGTTTTGCCGTGGTGACGAAAAAACAGTCCGCGCACGATTTTCCAAATGACCCGCTCAATGCGGTTGGGATTGAACCGTTTGAGGACTTTACCGCCCGGTAGCACCAAGCCGCCAGTACGAGGTTCAAACTCTTTGAGAATCTGCATAACGAGAGGGCGATTCTTCATGCGGCGGAATTTCTCCCGGATGCGCTTATAAGCTTCATTTGCCGCGGTTGAACCGAGCGCAAGCGGTACAAGTGAATAAAGGAAATATTCTTCATCCAATCTGAACGAATGATTGCAATGGCGGTGCACGCGGATCGTAATAAGTTGGGATAAGTTCAGGGCCCTGCGAATCGAAGGCGCAAAGAAACACTTCGCTGGCACGTGGTCCACATCGGTCGGTTCGACCAAAGGCTGGGCGCACAGATAACAGATCGTTGATGCGGCAGGCGGTTCGGCCATAGGGTCGTACAAAAGTCTACTCTAGTGCTTCGTTTTATTTGGCGCAACGGCATCCAGTTTGCTTTGCGTGGAGTCACTCTGGTTTTTCATGGGCGCCGGAATTGAATGCATACATGTCCGCATCTATGCAGACAAGAGACGAAGGTTTTCGCAATTTGGATCTCAAAAATGGCTAACAATCGACTCCGGTGGCATTCGCCGGGTTAGTCACCCTCAACAACCTTCCACCGGTGATTCCCAGAGACGGGTTGGATGCTTCCGTATTCATGCGGCCTCATTGGGTTTCACCTCGGCCAAAGCCTGTTTTGCTGTTAAGCCTTCCAGGTACGAGTCCAGACTGTCACCGTCGATCAGACGGCGGCCTCGCCTACTTCCAGGCCAGGTAACGACTACGCTCAATCCGGCGTCTATTAGCTTGTAGGTGATCGCCCTACTAAATGGCATTTCGTCGACTTGTAACCATCGACGCCGACCGCTCCGACTGATTTCTGATGACAATTGTGAACGCATGTGGCGTTCAATAAAGCAAAACCGATTTCGCTCCTACGCAGTCGAAAAAAGAGGCCAGATGGATAGTCATGACCCTACCGCTGACGTGGCCCCTCGGCCAGCCGTTTCGCCCTTTGCGTTGTTCCCTTTTTATCGGGGTAGCTGAAAGGGGCTGGTAGTGGAGCCCTTTGAAAAAAGGCGACGAGCCACTAGTCGAAGTGGCGCTTACAAAATGCCCGACCTGAGCCGGATTTGAGGTAACTCTCGAAACGAACCGCAGTCGCTTTCTTCTCGAATGCCAAGTAGGTTTTGAGCTTCCAAGGACGGTACTTGGCCGTATGAGCATCGACGTCGGCCTGATGCTGCCGCAAGCGCTGCCGCAGATTATCGGTGGATCCAATGTAGAAGTGACCGGGCACAGCAAGGGATTCGAGAATGTAAACGTAGTGCATCGTTGGGTTGGTCCGCCTTCGAGCCGTTGAGGCGGCACTTCGGCGCGACGCTTTCGCCTTTTTGGGTAGGTCATGTTTAACGGGGTAGCTGAAAGCGGTTGGTCCCCTTCGAGCCGCTGAGGCGGCACTTCGGCGACGCTTTCGCCTTTGGGTGGATCGCATTTATCGGGGTAGCCGAAAGCGGTTGGTCCGCCTTCGGGCCGCTGAGGCGGCACTTCGGCGCGACGCTTTCGCCCTTTGGGTGGGTCATGTTTAACAGGGTAGCCTAAAGCGGGGCCTGCCGCGCTGTAGCCCGCGAGGAACGAGCGGGCGAAAGCGGGTGAAGGGAATCGAACCCTCGTGTTGAGCTTGGGAAGCTCACGTTCTGCCATTGAACTACACCCGCAATGCCGCCCGCGGCAAGACACTCGCGCCCGGGTCTGAGCATGTCGATACTAACGCATCCAAATGCCTGTGCAACTCAGAACAATGGACTTAACGGGCATTCGCCCTTAGAATTCGGCTTCAAGGCAGCATGGGCGCTCGCGATCAAAAATCATTGGAACGACGGCTGCTCGAGTTACTTGGGTCGCCACGGTATCAGCCACTGAACAAAACCGACCTTGCGAAGCGACTCCGCATCTCGGTAGAGCAACGGGCCGGCTTTCGAAAACTCCTGAACGAACTTGAGACTCGAGGAAGGTTGGCCCGCATTCGGAAGGATCGTTACGTTCTACCGAAAGAGGCTGACTTGGTCGTCGGGGCGCTTCAGGTAAATCCGCAGGGATTCGGTTACGTCATCAATGAATCCGGCGACGGACGTGGCGATCTCTACATTGCCGCCGAAAACCAGAGTACGGCGATGCACCGGGATCGAGTGGTCGCGAGGATTATTCGTGATCGCGTAGCCACTCAGCACAGAGCCCGGCAGCGAGCAACTCGCGAAGGTCGAATTATCAAGATTCTTAAGAGAGCGAACGAGACCATTGTCGGCACTCTTCAACGCTCAAAGAATTTTTACTATGTGGTTCCGGATGAACCTGCGCTTGTGCACGATATCTACGTCACCTTGAAAGCGGGCAGGTTGTTACGCGCCCCGGAAGTTAATGACAAGGTTGTGGTGCGCCTGGAACCGTGGGAACACCGGCACGTCAATCCGGAAGGAGAAATCATTGAAATTCTGGGATCTTCAAAAGAGCCTGGAGTCGATATTCTATCGATTATCCGGAAATATAATCTGCCGATTGCCTTTCCTGAGCAGGTGCTGAAGGAGGCAGACCAGATTCCGCTTGAATTGCGCGACATTGATTTCCACGGTCGGGAAGATTTGCGCGCTACTCCTATATTTACGATCGATCCGGAGGATGCGCGCGATTTCGATGACGCGATCCATGTTGCAGAGACTGAAAACGGTTGGACCGTGGGCATTCACATTGCGGATGTGTCGCACTACGTCAAAGCAGGGTCGGCGCTCGATCGCGAAGCCTTCAGGCGAGGCAACAGTGTTTACTTTCCTGATCGCGTGCTTCCGATGTTGCCTGAACGCCTCTCCAACGGCGTTTGCAGCCTGCGTCCAAATGAGGACCACCTGACCAAGAGTGTTTTTGTAAATTTGAGCCGATCCGGCACGATTCGAGGTTACCGATTTGCCGCGACTGTCATTCGCAGCAATGCGCGGCTGACATATCGCCAGGCGTTTGCGCTTCTTCAAAGGAAACCGGTCGACCCGACTGGGGAACATGTTCATCGGGCCTGGGAATTGGCCTCGATTCTAAGAAGGCGCAGGTTTCAGCAGGGTGCTCTTGAACTCGATATGCCAGAGGTTCGGGTGCGATTGGACGACCAGGGAAAAGCGATTGCCTTGGAGCGAGAAGAAAATGATGCATCGCACCAATTAATCGAAGAATTCATGCTTCTTGCCAACGAAGTTGTGGCCAAAGAAATTAAGCGTCGTGCTGTGCCGTCAATCTACCGTGTGCATGAGGATCCCGATCCGCAACGGCTTCTTGAGTTTCGGGAACAGATTCGATCTTACGGATTGGATGTGGGCGATCTTGCGCAGCGGCGAGAGATGCAGCGTTTTCTGAAATTCCTTGTTGGCAGACCAGAAGAAGGGGCGCTGAAAATAGGGTTGCTGCGCAGCTTGCGAAAGGCTCTCTACTCGCCTGATGCTCTTGGGCACTACGGCTTGTCCAAAAGCAACTACGCTCATTTCACCAGTCCGATTCGCCGGTATGCTGACCTCATCGTGCACCGTGCGTTTGGGCGCCTACTCTCAACCCGTAAAGGAGCACTGCCGCGTTCGCTCGATCTCGCGTCGATCAGTGAGCACATCTCAATAACCGAGCGGATTGCCGTGGACGCGGAGCGGGAAGCCGTTCGTATGAAAAAGCTTGAGTATTTCGCGGGATTGATCCGAAAACCGCACCGGCTGAGAGGAGCAGTTATCGAAGTGCGTAACTATGGCCTCGTAGTGGAACTGACGGAGGAATTGATGGTCGGCCTGATCCATGTTTCCTCACTCAATCACGATTTTTTTGTATTTGATGCTGTGCGCCACCGACTCACGGGCCGCCGGAGTCATGCCAGTTTCGGAATTGGAGATCGACTTGTGGTGCGGGTTCAGCGAGTAGAACCGTTTAAGCAACAAATCGATTTTGTTTTGGTGTCAAAAGAATAACGGTTTTATCGTCAAATCTGCGAATTTTATTGTTTTACCACGAAGAAGTTTTGTGTCATTTAGCAGGATTCCTCCTCCGATGGTAGCTGGTAAGATGTAATATGGTTAAGTGGTAGCCCTCCAAAAGCATCATGGATAACGTAATTGTAGCGAAAGAACTCCAAGTCGAGCGGAAGCATTTTTACATTGAATTCAGAGAGAACGAACGCGGCCGCTTTATGCGCATCACCGAGGAGGCGCATGGTCGTCGCAACACGATCATCATTCCGAGCACCGGCTTGGAAGAATTCATGGCAACGGCCGGCGAAGTCATCCAGTCGGCCGACCGCGTGCCGGCTGCACACGGTTAGAATTCGGTCGATATCCATTTCCCCCCAATGTCACTCTCCGTCTCAGGGCTCCGGTTTTTCTGAAAATTCTCTTTTTTCCAGCCGCTGTTCGCGGCTTAAGGCTCTTATTACCTAGCGAGGCTGCGCCTCAGACCGGCGAGATGAAAGGATCTCAAGGTCGCTTTTGGAGCAGCGCCGATTGGGCGAAGCGGCCTCGCTAAGCAAGGACAGGCCTTGATATCCGAGGTATATCTCTCCGCAAGGCAACTAATCGAACTCGATCTCTCGAACTCGGAGCTACCACCCCGTATACAAGCCTCTGCTGAGACGCTGACTCACTGAAAGCCAAATAATGTACCTTGGTTCCGGATCAAAATTCTCAGCCTTCGAGATCGAGATCCAGGACGAGGGCGATTTTTAAGGTTTCGCGCCTCAAATCAGCACGACAACGAGCGCAAAGTTCCCGGCTCATTCGCAACGGACCAAGAGATAGCTATGCAGCCTTCTGAACTTCTGCATTGGCACCTCTTTAGGCGCCGGTATACGGCGTTGACACGCTCATGCTCTTCGTTAGTTTCAGAATTCCGGCGCACAGGTGCCGCTCCCTAAAGTTCTCCTGTTCGAATATCAATTTATGGCAAAAAAACTTAAAAAGCCTTCCTCTAAAAAGGTGTCGGCCAAGGCTATTAAGCCGACAAAGAAGGCGCAAAGCCCAAAAAAGAACCGCTACGTCTATTATTTCGGCGACGGAAAAGCGGACGGTGATGGGAAAATGAAACCGCTCCTCGGTGGAAAGGGCGCAAACCTGGCGGAGATGACTCGCATCGGCCTGCCGGTTCCCCCTGGATTTACAATCACAACGGAGGTCTGCACCTATTTTTACGAAAACAAAAAGAGCTACCCCCCTGAACTGAATGAGCAGGTTTCAGCTGCGCTTGCGAAGGTCGAAAAATCCGTCGGCAAACGGTTGGCTGATCGTGATAACCCCCTGCTGCTTTCGGTGCGCTCCGGAGCGCGAGACTCGATGCCGGGAATGATGGACACGATTCTCAATCTCGGGATGAACGACGAGGTCGT
>DASZHC010000183.1:0-3022 GCA_035938215.1 Chthoniobacterales bacterium | reverse complement strand
GGCACCTTCGCTCGCCTGTTCCGACTGCGCGCCGATAGAAACTGAACGGACCCGAAGCCTATCTCGGAAATCCCCAAACGGCGGTGGTTCCGGGTGCGAGCGATTAGCGCATCGAGTTTAGCAATTTCGCTGGACCGGTATGGACGCAGCCGGATGATGTTATTGCTTCTGTTATTACCCACTAGCACATTTGCACATTTAAATGCAAGTCGTTCCAAATCAACATGGTGCACGGTGAGGGAATCGAACCCCCGATTTGCTAAATGCTTCCCGTCATCGTCCGGAGATGTCCATTTTAAGCGGTTTCCCAGGGAACGTGAAAATCTCGGATTGCCCGGGATGGTTCTGGATGCTATCACTTTTGCTATCACATGGCCGGCCTCTGGAAACGCAACAACTCAAAGAATTACGCTGCCGTGTTTCGCGACAAGAACGGAATACGTCGCTGCATTTCCACCGGAACCTCGAACAGGAGAGAAGCACGCAAGATCGCCGATACGTACGAAGCCGCGGCACGAACGAAACGGACACTGCTGCAAACGCGAAAAGTCATCGAGCGCCTTCACGAGGAAATGACGGGCGAGATCATCTCTCGCGTGACGACTCGCTCGCGAGTCATCGATTGGCTAGCCACCAAGAAGCCAGAGATTGCTCTCACAAGCCTCGGCTTCTACCAGAACAGTCTCGGCAAGTTCCTGGATTTTCTCGGTCCTAAGGCAGACGCACCGATCAGCCAGGTCGCGAAGGCGGACATCATTGCGTTCCGAAACCGGCTCCTAACCCAAGTATCCGCGAAAACTGCCAATCATGACTTGCGTGCGGTCAAGACATTGTTCAAAAGCGCGCGCGAGGATGATGTGGTTGCCGAGGATCCCGCAGCGTCCGTTAAGAACGCACACAATAAAGCCATGTCGCCAAACAAGCGGCCATTCACTCTCGATGAGCTTCGCGTCGTCCTGGACGTGGCCGATCCGGAGTGGAAAAGCATGATCCTTTTCGGTCTCTACACTGGACAGAGGCTGGCTGACGTGGCAACGCTGCGCTGGAGCAACGTTGATCTGGTAAAAGGCGAAATCAGGCTCAGAACCCGAAAAACTGACAAAGTAATGATTCTCCCAATTGCAGAACCCCTGCGCCGATACCTGGAAGGGTTACCATCGTCGGATGATATGAGTACGCCGCTGCACCCTCGCGCGTTTGCGGTCGTTGCGCGGCAAGGGAAGTCAGGCGCTTTATCGCGGCACTTTATTGAGCTGCTAGGGCAGGCTGGAATCAGGGAAAAACAAGCTCACCGATCCCGCGGAATAGGGAGATCCGTCCAACGCCAGGCAGGTGCTCTATCGTTTCACAGTTTGCGTCGGACAGCCACGACTTTGCTACACGAAGCCGGGGTTCCGGCCGCAGTCGTCCAGAGCCTGATTGGTCACGATAGCGAGGAAGTTCATCAACTCTACGTCGCAGTTGGGAAAGATGCCCTGTCCAGCGCCGCGGCCAAATTGCCGGATCTGGGGTGAGTTTGTTGGGTCTCGAGATGCCTCGCAAAATTCGAGAGCTCATCCAAGACCTGAAAGCCGCCGGCTGGCGCCAAGTCTCGGGCGGAAAGGGGTCGCATCGGAAATTCAAGCATGATAGGTTTCCCGGCTCAGTCATGATCCCAGGTCATGAAAACGACGACGCAAAGCCCTACCTTGAAAAGCAAGTCAGGAATGCGGTCAAAGGGAAAGCCCATGAAAGAAAGTAAGAAGATCACGATGTGGATTGAGTGGTCCGACGAAGATGCGGCTTTCATTGGCTATTGTCCCCAATTCTTTCCGTACGGCGCCGTTTGCCACGCTCACACGGAGGAAAAAGCGGTCGCGAAGCTTGCCGCAATTGTGCGGGATGAACTAGGCGAACAAAGTCGCCAACGCATCCGGCGCGCCCGGGAACCGAGGTGAAAAGTCTAGCTGAAATCCGACAAGCGATCGACAAGCTGACGCCTAGAGAACGTGCGGAGCTACGGGACTGGCTTGACGCTCAGGATATTGAAGAAAGCCCCGAATTCCTTGCAGCTGTGGACGAAGGAATCCGGTCCGCGGAAAACGAACCTAAAAATTCGCTAGAAGAGGTTATGAAACGCCTGGAGGAGAGGTTCGGTTGGAAATTGAATTAACCTCCTCGCGCAGAAGCGGACCTTATCGAAATCAGAGATTTTATCGCCAAAGATACCGAGCGGCCGCAGAGCGATTCGTAGCACGGCTTCGTCAACGGATCGAGGTATTGCGCGCATTTCCGGAAGCGGGACATCGTATTCGAAAAAGTTCCTATCTTCGCGCCCTCGTCGAACGTCCGATAATTATCGTGTACGCGCTTAAAGCCGAGCGGATCGAAGTTCTGCGTTTCTGGCATGGGAGCGCGAGGCAGGCCGAGAATTAACTAAAGTGCTTGGTGCGATCGATGAAGATAACTCGTGCTGCCCAGATGGAGTGGATGTACACGCCTGATTAGATTAAAGAACGCATTCGTCAATCGCCGAATTCCAGCATCGATTAACATCCTAAGCAGCTCGAGACTGCCCGTATATCGTCCGCGACAATCCACCTACATCTGGCCGCTTTGCTCTTGCCCGCTTGCGAAAGCAGAACTGCTGAACTCCATATAGCCGTCCCGATCACTCGAACCGTAAGGTCTCGCGGCACACCCGCGCGAGGGCAACCAGAAAATCCTTTTAAATTTAGTTTGACACCCATTTCGCCTCTTATCGCCGGATTGCCCAGCACATAAAGGCACACTAAAAGGCACACTACGGTTCATAATGGTACACTGCATAGTCAAAATCTGCGAAAAATGGGTTGTAATCAATTTGTTATGTTAGCTTCATGCTAACTACAGAAATCCAGCAGGATACATATACTGGTCCTGTTACGTTAAATCCACGCTGGCTCCGAATACCCGGCGCAGTAAAGTACTCCGGACTTTCTCGTTCGCGGCTGTACGAGTTGCTCGCACAAGGGCGAATCAGATCCATCTGCTTGAAGTCGCA
>DASZHC010000182.1:0-4919 GCA_035938215.1 Chthoniobacterales bacterium | reverse complement strand
TCACCCCGAGGGTACCATCCGATCGGACTCCTGTTCGGCGGGCGAAGCCAATCCGTTTTTAGCCGTGTGGCGCCGGATTGAGCTCTTCCGCCCCGCCAGCCGCAAACCGTTTCCTGCGACCCCCGGCCGAAAATACCCGGCATTCTCCGGCACACCTTGTAAGATGTGCAGTTTCAATAGGAGACCCATCATGCCCCGGATAAACATCCTCAATACGGTGGAACGCGAGGCCTTCGAATCGCCACCGGTTTTCAACAGTGTCCAGCGCAAACAGTATTTTGATTTCCCAACCGAATTGCGGCGCCTCGCGGGTGAGCTTCGCGCCCGGACCCACCAGTTGGGCTTTTTGCTGAGCGCGGGCTACTTCAAAGCAGCAAAAAGCTTCTTCCCGCCTAGCGCCTTCCATCGGCAGGACCTCGAGTATGTGGCACGGCAGCTCGAGCTTGAGGACCCCAGGTTCGACTTTAGTGACTATAACCCTCGCACCCGCCAACTCCACGAGATCACAATCCGAACGTTCTACGGTTTCCGGGTCTTTGACCCAGAGGCGCGCCGGCTGCTGCTCAAAGAGATCGCCGGCATGGTGCGCTCACAACTCAAACCCAAGCTCATGCTCTGGCTCTGCGTCGATGCGCTGGTCCGCGAGAAGATCGAAGTGCCGAGCTACACGCGGTTGATGAAGCTCATCCTCGGCGCGATCAATCGGCGGAAGCAGGAGCTTGCCACGATCATCGAGCACACCCTCGATCAGGATGCCCGAGGGCTTTTGGATGGTCTGCTGACGCAAGAACCGATCGAGGGCGGGACCGCTCCAGGCAAAACCAGCGCCTACAAACTCACCTTGATAAAAAAACTTTCGGAGTCAACCCGGCCATCCAAAGTCAAGGAGCGCGTGGCGGATTTGGACTTGGTGGGAGGCCTTTACCATCAACTGAGCCCGGCGCTCCAGACTCTCGCGCTGAACCCCGAGGGGATCCAGTACTACGCCCACAGCGTCATCAAATCGGAAATCTTCCAGGTCACGCGCCGGAACGATCCGGACCGCTATCTGCACGTCATCGCCTTTATTGCTCACCAGTATTTCCGGCTCCAGGACAATCTGGTTGATGTGCTGCTCACCAGCCTGCAGAGCTTTCAGAACGGCGCCCTGCGTGAACACAAGGAGCGGTGTTACGCCCGCCGCGAGCAACGCAACGAATCGCTGAAGGCTCTAGTCGGATACCTCGACCAAGGGCCGTTGGGGACCCTGGTGACCATTGGCGCCATTACGGAGGATGGGGCGCTCAGTGACGCCGAGAAGGTGGCCTCTATTCGGACCCTACTGGCCACGCGAGAGACCCAACGCCTGCTGCAGAAGAATCAAGTCGCCATTTTGAAGGAGGCGCTAGTGAGCGAGTTAAGCGAGGATGACTATTACCGGATTCTCGAGTCGAAATCGGTCTGGATTCAGTATCGTGTCGGCCCCATCCTCAAGGCGCTGACCTTCCAGGGTGATCCCGGCGCCCGTAAATTGCTGGACGCCATCGAGCATTTCAAAGAAAAGGAAGGCGCCATCGACAAAACGGCGCCCGTCACTTTTCTGGATCCCACAGAAGTGGCGGCGGTCAATAAGGACAAGAAATTCCGCGTCTCGCTGTACAAGGCGTTGCTGTTCCTACACGTTCAGAGTGCGATCAAATCAGGAGGGCTGAACCTGGAGCATTCTTACAAATTTCGGCCGCTCGATGACTACCTCATTGACCGCGCACGTTGGCAGCGCGACAAACAGCAGCTGATCGAGCGAGCCGGCCTCGAGGCCTTCGTCGATCCCCGCAAGGTGCTCGACGAACTCGACGAGGCGCTGCATCGCCACTATCTGATCAGCAACGGGAATATTATTGAGGGGAAGAATCCTCACATCAAATTCGGCAAGAACGGAGGTTTCACCCTCGCCACCCCCAAACAGGAGGAGAGCGACGCGGAGCCTTTACAGCACTTCTTCCCGGAACGGAGCTATGTGCCTCTCTTGGAGATACTCTCTACCGTCAACCGATACACTCACTATGTGGACGAATTGCAGCACTGGCAGCAGCGCTATCACCACCGTCGGCCCTCAGAACCCACGATCTTTGCTGGGGTAATCGGGATCGGCTGCATGATCGGGCTCCGCAAGATGATGCGCATCTCCCATCCCATCAACGAAGCGGAATTGGAGCATACGGTGAACTGGCACTTCTCCGTGGACGGCCTCCAGGCGGCCAACGATCGCGTCTTGCAACTCACTAGCCGCTTGGAATTGCCCAACCTCTCGCGTCGCTCCCCCGATCGTTTGCATACCTCGAGCGACGGCCAGAAATTCGAGGTGCGCGCCGATTCCCTGAACGCCAACTACTCGTACAAGTACTTCGGCAAGGGGCAAGGCGTGAGCGTCTACACCTTCCGGGACGAGCGTGACCTGCTGTGGTACTCCACGGTCTTTAGCTCGGCGGATCGGGAGAGCGCCTACGTCATCGACGGGCTGATGCACAACGAGGTCGTCAAGAGCGATATTCATTCGACCGACACCTTCGGCTTTAGTGAATTGGTCTTTGGTGTTAGCCATCTATTGGGCTTTTCCTACGCGCCCCGCTTCAAAAACCTCAAGCGCCAGCGGCTCTATATCTTCAAGAGCCGCCGGGGGTTAGACCGTTCCGCTTGGAAGATCAAGCCCTCGGGTTATATCGATGACGAGCTCGCCATCCAGCATTGGGATGATATTCTGCGCTTGATCGCGACCATCAAGCTGAAGGAAGTGACGGCTTCAGATCTCTTTCGCCGTCTCAACTCCTACTCGAAGCAACATGCGCTGTATCACGCGCTTAAGGCCTTTGGGCAAATCCCGAAGTCTCTATTTATTCTCCGCCTGATTGACGATCCGGCGCTGAGGCAGGCGATCGAAAAGCAGCTGGATCGCATTGAGCACGCGCACCGCTTCACGCGCGCCGTCTCGGTGGGCAATCCGCGCGAGTTTCTGCAGGCGGAGAAAGAAGAACAAGAAATGGCGGAAGCGTGCAAGCGGCTCATCAAGAACTGCATCATCTGCTGGAACTATCTCTATCTGTCGCAGAAGCTGGAAAACAGCGAGGACACCGCCAGTCGAGAAGCGTTCCTGGAAGCAGTGGCCAACGGCTCGGCGGTCTCCTGGCAGCACATCAACCTGCTCGGCGAGTATGATTTCTCAGACGAAAAGCTGCAGGATACGGTCGGAATCAAACCCCCAAAATTGGCGCACCAAAGGGACACATTTTTGGGAGTCGCAAAAAGAATAGAACTCCAAGGCCGGAACGGCCTTAGATAAAATCCTATTTCGCATTTGGTACCTTTGTTGGAATTTAACCAGCTTCGAAGACCAGGGGTTGGAGATCATTGGGGGCAGCGTGAGCCTTAGCCGAGTACCCTTTCCGGCGACGGCAATCCTCATTCCGGCGTTATTCTCCACCACGCCTGAGCGTTCGCTGGGGTTACAATCGCTCGGTAGTGCTCGATCAATATTTTAGGGGTCGTATGTCCCAATTCCATCTGCAGCCTTGGTTCATTTTCTTCGGCTACGAGGTTGTACGATGAAAACGAATGCCTCAGGCAATTATGGGGCCACTCCAGGAGCTCAGCATTCAGCCTGGCGCGGTCCAGTGCTTCTCGGTACCGGATCATGCAAACTCTGCCGCTTCTTTGATCCTTCGGAACCTGTTCCAACCAGGCTTTAAGGTTTGGCCGCATAACGATGTATCTCCATTTACCGCTCTTTGTCTTGGTCGGGACAATTCTCTCAGTGTCGAATTTTATGTTGTCCCATTCAATTTGCTCGACTTCCGACCGCCTCAAGCCGGCGAACCCTTGAAGCGCCAGCACCGGCTGAAGGGCTTTTTCAGCTGCCTTAATAAGTCTCAAAAACTCCTCAAGCGATAAAACCTGGGCGTTGATCGGATCTTCTTGGGCTTCCGGAACGGAGGCCGCCGGATTGGTGAGCAGATATTTTTGATCAACTGCCCAGGCAAACGCGACGTGGAAATCGCGTCGGTAGTTATTCCAAGTGCGACCACTCATTGGTCTGGATTCGAGAAAGTCAGTCAAATGCTCGGGCTCGAGATCTCCAAGGCCGTACTCCGGTAAATAACCGCGCAATAGCTCCAAGCGGTAGCGAAGCGTTCCGAGGTACCGTGGCTTCGCATTCCGCCTTTTCTTGCCGGTCTTGCCCTCTTCCTTTGCTTTCAGGAACTCCTTTACAAATGGCTCGAGCTTGATTTGCCGCAGCGAATCTTGCGACTTGAGATGAAGTTCGTAAAAATCGACGGCGTCGCGCAGACTCTTACCGTACGGCGCCAGCCTGCGGGTTGCCTCGATTGCTTGACCTCGAAGCTCAGGTCCCAGAATCTGACCTTCCAGGCCCTCATTTTTGAGTCGGATATTCTCAGTGTAAGCGTGTGAATTCGCCGCCCGCTCGGACTGAAAATAAGCCTGCTCTACCCGTCGACCGTCTGCAATTCGATAAACGACGTAACTATAGCGTGGGTGCTTAATCGGTTTGACCCTGAAACCACGTTTCTCGGTAACAAGCCGCCGGTTTTTCGGCTCTGCCATGTAAGCAGTTTGTAAGCAGTTCTATGTCACCTGATCAAGCCTAATCGTCTCTAATCGTACTTAATAACCCCTAATCACTCTTCATCCTCAAAACGAGAAAAAGGCTTCTGGATCAAGTCCAGAAGCCTTTTCCCGCTTAAAATCTCGGTGCCGATGGCGGGACTCGAACCCGCACGACCCTTTCGGTTCAACGGATTTCTAATCCGTGGGTCGTGGGTTCGAGTCCCGCAGGGCGCGCTGTCGTAAGTTGTTTGTAAATAGGTGATTTCGAAGAGCACTTGGGGACTGGAGTATACAAATCCCACGCTGATGCGCTGCGGGCC
>DASZHC010000181.1:0-4560 GCA_035938215.1 Chthoniobacterales bacterium | reverse complement strand
AATTTCAGCTCCTGAGTCGATGTGTTGCTCGAGCAGCAGGCGATAGTCCATGTGGTAAAGTTGGTCGCCGCTCAGGATCAGGTAATATTCGTAGGGTCCTTCGAGAAAATAGCGAAGGTTCTGACGCACGGCATCGGCTGTGCCCTGGTACCAGCGGGAAGCCTCCGGTGTTTGCTGCGCCGCTAATATTTCAACAAAGTTCTTGGAAAAATTATCAAACTTGTAACTCGCATTGATATGGCGATGTAACGACGTGCTGTTAAACTGGGTCAGCACATAGACCTTCCGCAGTCCCGAATTCAGGCAGTTGCTGATCGGTATATCAACCAGGCGATATTTGCCCGCAAGCGGCACTGCGGGTTTCGCACGATCTTTCGTCAGCGGGAACAAGCGCGTTCCTGCACCACCACCCATGATGATGGAGAGGGTATTGTTTTGAAGGGAGTTTGAATCCATAATTCGTGGGGTACCACCAGCAAGCGGTTGGATTGCTCCTCATCTTGCAAGCACCAAAATTCTTTGTCACGTTAGTTTTTTATTATGTGCGGGATTATCGGATACATAGGCAAATCAGACGCCACACCCATTCTCGTAGATGGATTGCGACGACTCGAGTATCGCGGCTACGATTCTGCCGGCGTCGCGACTTTGGCGAACGGTAAGCTGGAATTGAGAAAATGCGCCGGGCGGATATCCAGTTTGTCGCAGATCATTCAGCAAGATCCCGTGCACGGATTCTGCGGAGTCGGTCACACCCGATGGGCGACGCATGGCGGCGTGACGGATACAAATGCGCATCCCCATCTGGACCAAAGTGGGAAGCTCGCCCTCATTCATAACGGGGTCATCGAAAATTTCCAGCAGTTGAGGGATCAGCTTTTGGCTCAGGACCACACCTTCCGCTCAGAAACGGACACCGAAGTGTTGGCCCACTTGATTGGGCACATCTTCGACGGCATGCCGGGCCCGCGAGATAAGAAGAAGCTCCTGGAGGCGTTTCGGCTGGCTTTGAAACAAGTGGTCGGAACTTATGGTTTGGCGTTGTTTCACTCGGACGTGCCTGACGCAGTCCTGGGGGCAAGGCGTGGGAGCCCCCTGATTCTTGGAATTGGGAAGGGAGAGAACTTCATCGTGAGCGATGTAAGCGCGATTGTCGCGCACACGCGGGACGTCGTTTATCTCGACGACTATGACGTTGTGACGATCGAGGACGAGCGATTCAACATCGTCAGGTTGGCCGGCGCGGGCTCTTCCTTCGAAGTCAGCAAGGTGGACTTCACCACCGAAGATGTCGATAAAGGCGCGTTCCCGCATTATATGCTCAAGGAGATCTTTGAGCAGCCGAATGCTCTTCGGGACGCAATGCGTGGACGATTGTCTGCCGAAGAATCGACCGCCAAACTTGGCGGGCTTAACATGTCCACGCGCGAACTGCGCGACGTCGAACGCATAGTTCTCAGCGCTTGCGGCACCGCGCTTCACGCGTGCAGGGTCGGCGAGTGCTTGCTTGAGAATCTTGCGCATATTCCGACCGAAGTGGAGTTCGCGAGCGAATTTCGGTACCGGAACATACCGATGACCAAAGACACACTGGTCTTCGCCGTGAGCCAAAGCGGTGAAACAATCGATACCTTGGCGGCCCTGCGCGAAAGCAAACGCAAAGGGTATCGAACCCTTGGGATTTGTAACAGCGTCGGCAGTACGATTGCCCGTGAGAGCGATGGCGGTGTCTACATGCATGCGGGTCCGGAGATAGGTGTCGCAGCGACCAAGAGCTTTACCTCGCAGATAGTGATTCTGACTCTTCTGGCGTTTTTACTTGGCCGCATCCGGCATCTGTCAAGTTCGCAGGGAATCGAAATCATCGCAGCGCTGGAAAGCGTGCCCGAACTTGCGCGACATGTTCTTGAACAATCCGATGCGATTGAGGGACTGGCCGAAAAATATGCGGAAGCCGCCGGGTTTCTGTTCTTTGGGCGTCAATATAACTATCCGATCGCGCTGGAAGGTGCCCTGAAATTAAAGGAGATCACGTATAGGTTCGCTGAAGGGCATCCCAGCGCTGAGTTGAAGCATGGAGTCATCGCCTTGATCGGGCCTGACGTTCCCTCAATCATGATCGCTCCCGACGATGCGGTCTACCACAAGAATCTGAATACGCTTGAACAGATTAAGGCGCGTCGAGGTCGAGTGATAGCCATCTCGACGGAAGGCAAGAAGGCAATTTCCAACCTTGCCGATGACGTCATTTTCATCCCCGAGTGCTCCGATTTCGTTGCTCCGATTCTGACCGTGATACCCTTGCAACTCTTTGCCTACCATCTTGCCGTCAAGCTGGGTTGTGACGTCGATAAACCGCGCAACCTGGCCAAGAGTGTAACTGTTGAATAGGGACGGCAGGGTCAGATCTGCGAGATCGTCGGAGTGTCGATCAGCGGGGACTGGAAAACAATCGTTGATTTTTTCCTGTTTCTGATAGGTTTGCCGGGATGTTTGAGCCTCCAAGGGGATGATAGTCTATCGGTTTTTTTGGCGAAAGATCACTCGCTTGGACGGGTTTTCTCTGGGAGGTAGCTCAAATAACGTTGACGCACCGTTAGCTCAATTGGCAGAGCAAGTGACTCTTAATCACTGGGTTGTAGGTTCGATTCCTACACGGTGCATTCCTAAACACCAACAACTTACGCTATATCGTCGATATTAAGGGATAGCGTTGGTGCCCGTTCGATACCCGTTTTTGGCAGAATCCGTAGGTGCACTTCGGTTACTTTCTTGAGTTTGGTTGGGATCGATCCCAACGAGAGCGACCCAGTAGCGCCTGCCCTTGTCGTCCAAAAATGACTTTCCAGATAAGCCACAGGAGAATCAGACCCAGACCTGCACCGGCATTTCCAACAAACGTGCCGGCTCGACCTGTGAAAGTCCCAACCGTGTTTGCCAAGCGGCTAAGTCTATAGAGGTCATAGGCACTGTTTCAAATGAAATATCCCATTGGGGAATAGATCCCATTGAGATATTTCAAGTAAAGAGAATCTTAGCGCGTGCCGTTATAAGCAGACTCAAATCTTCGAAAAGCGGCTAAGAAGTGGCTAAGTCGCCGAAGAGATCCCTAAGAGTATTACACGTAAGTCGTTGGCGATCAGGCATTGCACCTGGCAGGGCTCGAACCTGCAATCCTATGACCCGAAGTACCTATGCCGAGCAGCGGTAACCCTCAGAATGCTGACAGTGCTTTGGGCGGTGAATAGTTACCAAGCCTCCGTTTGCGATGATTTTAAAAAAGCGCGCCAAAATTGGCTAAGAAGTGGCTAAGAGTCGTTTGAATCTAATTTAGATAATCGACGTAAGTCGCTATGTATCAACGATCTGCCTCGCATGGATTCGAACCATGACAAAGTGATCCAGAGTCACTTGTGCTACCGTTACACCACGAGGCAATCGTGAAGCCGGGACAGGCCCGGGAAAACTCTGGTACCGCAAATAAGCTTGAAGTCAACTGCCAAGCCCCGAAATCTCATCCCGCGGTGGCGAGATTAGATCTGGAGTGAGGTGAAGGATTTCAAGGGGCCAGAATCCAAAGTTTGGAAATCCTGCTCGCCCTAACGATTGTCCTTGGAGTAATCCTTCACCGTTCCCGGTTCGCCGTTCGCTGTTCACCGTCCTGTCGAAGATGGGTCAGAGCGCAGCAAGCCGATCAGCCGTTTTTCGTCTTCGTCCTCAAACTCGTCCTCGCTTGCGTGCAGGTTCAGCTTTGAGAATTCGCAGCACTTCTTCTTCGGTCCTCGGCCTGTGCGTCACGGTGTGTTTCGTCCGCACGTCAAGCTCCGATTCAGCTCTTTCGAGGTGACAGGTTGGATCCCAGGTGCCGGAGATCGATTCCGGCCCGCTCGGAGATCGGACCTTGCCAAACTGAACCCGGCAAGAGGGCGCCGGCGCCGGATCTCTTCAACCGCCGAGCGGAGCGGAGACTTTGGCGCCGGGAGGTGCGGCAAATTCAAAGGTGGAGTCCGGAATGGCGTCGCGTCGCACGTTCGTGTAAGTAACCGAGATTTTTTGACCTTTAGCGTCTTCGATATTCACCCGTTGCGGATTCAAATTGTCGTCGATCACCAGATCTACGCTTCGGACGAGTTTTTTTACCGAACTCGTTTTCGGCGTGAGCCTTATATGATAAATGTTTCCTTCCTTCGAACCTTCGATCTGGTAGAAAGTGCTTACTTCGCGAAAGTTGAGTCCGGCGGTTAATGCGCGCAGTGAATCTTTGAGCATCGGCCGTTTTTCCAAGTCGTAAACCTCTACTTGCTGGTAATTGGGATAGTAAATCGACATCTTTCTTCCGTCGATGACTGTAGTGCTCGGAGTTTTGCCGCCGATTTCGCGCCGGATTTTGTCGGGCAACGTGAACCAGACTTTTCCTTCGTTCACGATCGGATCCTTCAACATCGCCAGGTGGCGCTCCTCGCGAAAATTCGCCTGAAGCGAGGGCTGGCTGTTGTGGACAGCCTGGAGTTTTTGAATCAGTTGATCGATATCGCTCGGCGCCATGGGCGACGCATTCGC
>DASZHC010000180.1:0-5438 GCA_035938215.1 Chthoniobacterales bacterium | reverse complement strand
AACAATGCTGCTTTTGGTCACCGCTGGTATCGCGGTAGGAAATGCTTTCATCAATCCAACGATCAACGGATTAGTTTCACGTTCCGTGAACAAGTATTGGCAGGGACGGGTCCTGGGCCTCATGCAGGCCTGCGCAAGCCTTGGGCGTTTTGTTGGGCCGCTGCTCGGGGGCTGGCTTCTGGCTTTCAACACGAGGCGTACCCCGGAGTTCGGCAAGGCGCCTTTCTGGATCGGCAGCGCGCTCTTGATTGTCTCGCTTATTTTAACGACGATGGCGACAGTTCGCCGGTCGGACACGCGGGAAGAACGTCTACCAGGCGAAGCTTGACAGGAAATTTCGCCCCCTCGAGGACCGGCGTGCGATCCTTAAGCGTGGAGGCACAGCAGCCGATTACGGGTCACATAAAGCCAGCCTTCCGGCGTGGAGCCTTGCTCAAGTTTGGCTCGATCGCTCTCCGGCTACAAGGCGCGGAGGAACGCCACCAAGTCTTCCTTTTCCTGTGGTGTTAGTTTTGTGCTGAGGATCAGGTTGAAGAACTCGACCGTGTCCTCCAGCGTCAACAGACGCCCGTCATGCAGGTACGGTGGCGAGTCCTTGATGCCCCGCAGCGGGAACGTCTTAATCGGCCCATCGCCGACGGCCATCATGCCGTTGATCATCACGGGCTTGTAAAAGCGCTCGAGTTTGAGGTTGTGCATCAGGTTGTCGGTGTAATAAGGCGCCCTCGTGGCAGCTCGAGCATTGCCCCTTACCGGAAAAGATGGCTTCTCCGCGCAGCTCGCTAGAAGTTGCCTTTGCGGGGTCGAGCTTTCCGTAAACGTTTAGCTTGGGGGCCGGCGGAAAGTCCAAGATTTCCTGGAACTCAGCCATGAAGTGGACCTGGCTGCCGCGTTCGAGGATATTGACACCTTTCTTGGTGGCGATTACCGGGTCGCCGTCGAAATACGCCGCGCGCTGCTCGAAATTCGGTGAAATCTTCAACCGACTTCAACGCACGCTGTGAGCCGAACAACCGCTGAATGTTCACCCCGCGGAGTGAAGGTGTGTCAATGCGATGGCGGAATTGCTGCGGGCGGATATCGCCCACGAGGTGCGTCGCGCCGTTCGTGTGGCCGTTCGCGTGGCAATCAAAACAGGCTACCCCACGGCTTGGGATCTCTGAGCGGCGGTCCTCCGTCTGGTTGAACTGCTGCTGCGGGAAAGGGGTCAGCAACAGACGTAGCCCCTCCAACTGCTTAGGGTTGAGGATACCATTGAACAGCGCGTAGAAATTCTCGATGGTTACCAGCTTGCCCTGGGAAACATCGCCCAGGTCCGTCCGCGTGGTTAGGTAGATGGCCGGGGGAAACTCGGGCAGAAAGTGGTTCGGAAGGTCGAAATCCAGGTCAAAACGGGTGAGGTCGCGGCCCTCCTGGTTCTTGATCTCGTCGATCTCGAAGTGCGGAAAAACCATTCCGCCTTCGGGATGGTTGGGATGAGGTAGTGGGTAAAATCCCTTCGGGAACAGATTCTTGTCGCGGATTTGCTCCGGGCTCATAGCTGCAAGCATCTCCCAAGTCGTCCCTGGGGGCAGCTTGACCCGAACGCCTTCCTGCAGTGGCTTTCCGCGCGACATTGTAGCGGCCTGGGCTGGTCGGTTGCTGAGGTCGTAGCGCTCGTTGAGCAGATCGGGGTGCTCCTTCTCAATGCCCGGTTTGGCTGCCGTCATGCGTGCCATGATCGATGAGAAGGGCTCGGTGATGTCTACTTTCATGTAGCTAGTCTGCCCGCGTTCCTGGGTATCCGCGTTCGGCTCGCCTGAGCGAAGCTCAGGAAGGGGTAAACCGAGAACCGCAATAATAAATAAAAGAAAAACGCGATGCATCCACCGCGAATTATTTTTCATAGAAACCTCAGATAAAAGATTAAGGCCTAAGTTCGCATCGAACGATGCGAAGAGGAACTCGGACGAACAACATTCGGACGGGACTAGCGAACTTTGTATCAATCCTGCTTGAGCTGTAGCGCGTCGGGTAATGTGTCAAGGAATACATTTGGGCAGGGAGCAGGAGACGCAGGCCAGTGCGAGAGTTTCCAAGCTCGTGTTTCCGCCGACGATCCCTGCACGACGTGGTCAATGTCGAAAGCCGCTTCTTGTGATTTCGGCGATCTGCAGTGCGGCGGAGGCGAAGGTCGGTCTGCACCGCTTCGTTCTCGCTCTGTTGGCTACGACGGGCTAAATTTTCGATCATCTACCCCGATCTTCGCCTCGACTACAAAGTTGCGACACTTCCGTTTTTCGCGCCAAGCCAAACGATATTTCAGGGTCCAATCAAGCAACGCGCGCTCAAAACCGATGTCGCAGCCAGCTTTCTCGCTCTCGATCCATTTGTGACAAAGGATCTCTTGGCGTTCGGCTAAGAATTCTTTGTACAATTCCGTAGAATCTGCCATCGAGGGGTCCATAAATGATGTGCTCCATCTAAATTTTCTCAGGCCCGACGTCTACCTTACCCACTTCCAGTTTGTGTTGTTACCGATAACATCGCTCAATTTCCGAACCAAGACAACTCTATAATGCCCTCGTTCGTCCCCTTTTTGATAGAGCGAATGATCTAGACACACTCCCAACGTTTGCGCGGCGCCGAACAGCCCGGCGAGTTCGTCCTTCCGAGTGTAATAAATATTCCAGAGGTAAAGAATGAAACTTTGTTTCGCTTAAGGCGGTCCGCGCTTCCGAAAGAATACTTTGTTCCTGTGCCTCTTTCGGCCAGCAATTTCGACTTGGTCGTCGGCCTGTCGCCGCTTTAGCAGTAGGTCTCCGCGCTCGCGCGTTCGGCCATCGAGGCAAGGCAAGGTGCTGCGTGGCAGCGGACGATGCGACGCCAAAACCTCGCAATCGGCATCTTCGAGCTGGAGAAGGAGGGCGGTTATGCCGAGATCGGCATAGCCGGCAGGCTTTCGCAAACGGGGCTGCCTGCTTCCTACGGACGGATTCTACGAATGGCGTAAAACGGCTAAACCGAAGCTGACGTTCGCGATACACCCTTTCTACATTCAGGCAGCAAAAGCGCGACCCGCCGATCACGGCGCGGGGGTGGACGGCTCTGCAACCTCAGGAAAATAACTTAGCCCATTTACGGGGTTAGCTTCTCCGCTGAGCGCGCGCGCAATACTGAGCAACAGCAACTCGGCTCGCATATCGGTATAGTTATTTAACGCAACCTTTATATAGCTCGCTACCCGCTTTCTCAGCAAAGGATCGGTCTCGAGGCGTGATCTCAATTGCGCCAACAGATCGAGGTGCAATTGAATGACTTCGCTCACGACAGCGCCTCTTCCGTCCGCCTTGATCGTGTTGGTGCTGTGTATCCTGTAATCCAGAAGCTCTTCATGTATCACTCCGAGCGCGTCCTGTAACGCCAGCATGAGCGCGACGAAATAGTCGTGAGCATAGCGGTAAGGTCGAAATTCTCGAATCGCACTGCTGCGGAAAAAGAAGTTGCTTGTCGTCTTTACGAAATTTCCGTAACCGAGGGACGAAACAAGATTTCCAGTTTTCCTGAGATGCGCCCAGATTCGATCAAGGCTCCGTTGTTTTCCATCTTTGGTGCCCACCGGCACACCTGATTCATTGACAATCCGGACCTGTGTGCAGACGAGTTGGATATCCGTGTGCCGTTCCAGGTATGCGACACATTTGGCAAATCGAGCCTGATGATAACGGTCATCGGAATTCAGAATAGCGACGAAATCGCTTTTATTTGCCAATTCCAAACCCCGATTAAGCGCCGCGTGTGCACCCTGGTTCTCCTGTTCAATCAGATGAATCTTTTGATCGTTGATTGTGCGAATCCGTTCGACTGATTCGTCGGAGGATCCGTCATCGATAATGATCAATCGGTCAGGAGGCAGAGTCTGCCGCAGCACCGATTCGATGGCCTCCTGGACGTATCTCGCGTGATTATACGATGGGATGACGCAGGCTATCTTTGCGCTCATTGAACAAAAGGTTCTTCATAGAATCCTTGAAAAGCAAAACCTCCAAATTAATTAATGCCCGGATACGGAAAAAACTTGTGCACCGTCTCCTAAATCCCTTTGGTTTCGCCGCAGGTCAGTTGGCTGTTTTTCAAGGCGCGAGCGAGGCGCCCATATCTGGATCGATACGGGCCGAGCGAGCAACGTAGAAAAACAGCCAACCGGCCGCGGCCTTGCGGGTTGCGTTGAAAATGGGCCGGCGGCTGCGTTGCTCGTCGGTTACGTCCCGCCCCACTTTCATGTACCCTCCAGAACATGAGTACCAGGAGTATAGAAAGTGGAGCGGGATGCGCCCTCTAACGCCAGTCCGGTTCGGACCGCCTTGCCGGCGGCCCATTTTGAACGCAACGAAGCCCAAGGGATTTAGGAGACGGTACACTAGACTCATTTGCAACCGGTTTTGCTTTTCAGGATTTCGCGGGTTTTTTACGTTCATTTGCCGTCCGCTCTTATGGAAACGCCAAAACTAGAGACCGAAGTGCAGGTGATGTTTTTCGACACAGACGCGGGCGGCGTGGTCCACAATATCGCTTATCTCCGGTTCATAGAGACAAATCGTTCTCTGCTTGCGGAAAAACTCGGCTGGCCACTTAGCAAGATGCTCAATCTTGGCGACTGCCCGGTGGTCGTCCGAACCGAAATCGACTATCGAAAGCCTGGAAAGCTTTGGGACAAGCTGCTGGTTCATGGCGAGCTGGAGAGTTTCGAGAGGAGCAGATTTTGGTGCCGATTCAGCATTGATCGACCGAGCGATGGGCAGCTCCTGGTCACATGCCGGCAAATGCTTGTAGTGGTCAGACTGCCAGAGCTGAAAGTTCAACGCCTGCCACCCCATTGGGAAAAGGAATTCGGACATTTGAGGGCTCCGGGAACCGGTGGTGAAAGCTCTCGAGCCGGACCGAGGAGATAACTGATAAAGCAACGGATGCGTTCGGAACTCGAGTTACCGCAGTCCGGGTTCTTCTAATCCTTTTTTGTCGGCGGTAATGTCATTCCGACGCTCCTCTTTTTTGAGGGGTCATTTGAAATAAAACCGTGCTTGAGCCAAAACTCTGTCGATTTCTCGGTCTCGGAAATTAGAGCAACTTCGCTGTTTGGGAACGTCTCGCGCGCAACGTCAATGCCGCGTTTGGCCAAAGCTCCTCCCACGCCCGGAGCAATAGAGATTACGTCGTTAATCATATATCTGTTTTGGTCCTTCTGCATCAGCAAGACGCCGACGACTTTTTCGCCGTCTTTGGCTACCTGGTACTCATAATTGGTGATTTCGGCGAACTCGAGCGCAGTCTGCATGGATTCCAAGACCGTATCGTAACCGGTTTTATCCTTTGAATAGCCCTCGGTCTTGACCATATTTTTCGATAGCTCTTCGACGGCGGCTTTGAATTGGATAAGGTTGCACTCCGTAATCGACCGC
>DASZHC010000179.1:0-14318 GCA_035938215.1 Chthoniobacterales bacterium | reverse complement strand
CTGCACGAAAAACGTATAATTCGGATACTTAGCTATCAGCTCCTGCCGGATTCTTTTAACATAATCCCAGGTCGGACCATGTTTCTGCTGATTGAGCGACACCAGGATCTCTCCATCAGCAGAACTGATCGTGGCAGTGTCACTCAAGGCAAGATTTAAATTCAATGGCAGGCCAATGTTAGCGAGCACCAGATCAATCTCGTTCTTCGGGATTACACTGCGGATGACATTCTCCACCTCCGTAAAAACATGCTGAGTCTCCTCGATCCGAGTGCCCACCGGCGCCCGCACATGCAACCGAAATTGACCCGCATCAACCAACGGGAAGAAATCCTCACCGAGGAATGGCATCAGGATAACAAGTGAGAGCACGGCGAATCCCAGACTGACGGCAACCGCTAAGCGGGCGTGCCTAAGCGTCCATTCCAATCTGGCAACATAGAAGTTCCGCACCTTCTCGAAGCCGTGATTAAATCCTTCGTGGATGCGACCAAACCAATTTCGCCGGTTCAATTTGCTTTCGTCGGGATTCTCAGTGTGGTGCTCGCCCTTGAGCAAAAAATTCACCATGGTTGGCACCACCGTTCGCGACAAGATGTAGGAAGCCATCATGGCAAACACCACCGCCATAGCCAACGGCGAAAAGAGATAGTAGGCAACTCCTCCCAACAAAAAGATTGGAACAAAGACGATGCAAATAGAAAGGGTCGCAACGAACGCCGGCGTAGCGATCTGATCGGCGCCGTCCAGAATTCCATCGACCAGCGATTTGCCCATGGCCAAATTGCGATGGATGTTCTCAATCGTGACAGTCGCGTCGTCGACGAGGATTCCCACGGCTAATGCCAGGCCGCCTAAGGTCATAATGTTCAGGGTTTGGCCCAATGCATGAAGAGCCAGTATCGAGCAACAGATTGAAAGTGGGATCGAGGTCGCTACGACAACGGTGCTTCGCCACGAACCCAGAAACAAGAGGATCATTGCAGCGGTCAACGATGCGGCAATAATCGCTTCTTGTCCGACGTCAGCGAGCGCCGTACTCACGAAAACCGACTGATCAAATAACGGCTTGATCTCCAATTCCTTTGGCAAAGTAGCGGCTATTCCAGGTAACGCTGCGTTTACCTTCGACACCACATCGAGCGTCGAGGCGCTGCCACTCTTCAGCACGGGTAAAAGCGCGGCCTTAATGCCGTTAGAAATCACCATATTCACCTGCGGCGTATAGCCGTCGCGAACGTTCGCCACATCCCGAACGTAGATCGTCGCACCGTTCACCTCTTTGATCGGCAGATTATTCAACGCCTGGATCGTATCGGTATTACTGTTAAACAGGACATCGTACTCGCGTTTACCGATCTTCGCTGTACCGGATGGTAATATTACGCTTTGCTGATTGATCGCGTTGGTAACATCTTGAGGTGAGATGTTATGGGCCTGCAGCTTGTTGGGATCCAGGTCCACCGAAACGGCTCGGGTTTTGCCGCCATAAGGCAGGGGAATGGATGCCCCCTGTACGGTTGCGAGCTGCGTACGAATAAAATTGGTAGCAAAGTCATAAAGTTCCTGCTCGGAAAATTTCCCTCCGCCTACGCTAAGCTGCAACACCGGCACGTTGGCCGCGTTGTAGCTGAGAATATTCGGTGGAGTGATACCTGCCGGCAGCGTTTTAAGAATCGCCTGACACGCCGCCGTAGTTTCAGCGATGGCGGCATCCACACTCGCATGCGGCTGCAGGTAGACCTTGATAACATCGATACCATTGAAAGAGTTGGATTCGATATGCTCAATATTATTGACCGTAGTGGTCAATGCCCTCTCGGAGACAGTCGTAATTCGACGTTCCATTTCCTGGGCCGGCATGCCATTGAACGTCCAAAGAATACCGACGACTGGGATGTTAATTGCCGGGAAAATATCCTTCGGCATCTGCAGCGCGCTGAGTGCGCCCCCAATCAGCAGTAGTATCGCGAGAACGGCAAATGTGTAGGGAGCTTTGAGAGCGATCTTTACAATCCACATAATCTCTTTAGGGAAGCTAACCGTACGGTTAGGGTTGGCCGATCGCAGACACCTCGCCTGCTTGGATTTCGCTATTCTGGCTGGAAAAGTGATTTGCCAGCAGGCCGCAAACAAAGAGCTGGAACGGGTGATAGAACATGATGGGCAACAGGATTAGTCCCAGGTTCGCCTTTGCCCCGAAAATGAGTTGCGCCAGTGGAACACCCATCGCTAACGTCTTCTTAACGGAACAAAACAGGGAAGCAATAAAATCGTCTCTTCCTAGTCTCGCAGCGTTAGAAACCGCCCAAACGAGCAACGAAACGGTGGTAAACAGCACGATAACACCCAGCAGTACTTTAACCGTGAGTCCCATGCCGTAGTGCTCCCAGATTCTTCCCTCGACGGAATCACAGAAGGCCGTATAGACGATAAACAAGATGACTCCGTTGCTGAGGATGTTCAGCCACGATCCGCGCGCATCGACCCATTTTCTAACAAAAGGCCTGATTCCCATTCCGATCGCGAATGGCAATAGAGTGAGCAAAGTAATCTTCAACAGAAGTGGTCCGAAGGAACTGACTTGGTCGCTCGCCTGCATCAACAGGTGCACGAGAATCGGAGTAAGCGCGACTCCCAAAATGTTGGAGAGTGCGGCATTAAAAATAGCGCCAGGCGTATTACCCCTGGCAACCGTCGTCAGAACTACCGACGTAGAAACAGTCGAGGGTAATACGCATAGGTACAGAAATCCGTCCCGCAGCGCACTCGGTTCGGAAGGCCAGATGATGCGGGTGATCTCGTGGAATGCCAAGCCGACAATCGGGAACAGGAGGAAAGTAAAACTTTGAACGATGACGTGGAGGCGCCAGTTACTCGCACCTGTCTTCATTCGTTCTACGGCCATCGCCAATCCCTGCAAAAATAGAATCAAGGCGACCCCCGCGTTGTTCAAAAGATCCGGATGCGCCCAGCCTCCCTTGGCGCCGGGACTTGGGAACATAAAGGCAAGAGCTACCGAGCAAAGCAGAGCGACTATGAATCCGTTCCGTGAGCTTCCTTGCTTCTTTCTGTGTGTTTTCATTCCGTCGACCGGGATCACTTGCATGGCTGCCGTGCTCCAATATTGATCAATGTGATTTGGGATCGAACTTGTCAGACCCTGACAACATCTTGCGGCGTCGTTCGCTAGTGTGACCCCGCATCGCCTCTGCCGCACCGTCCGGGTTACCCGCGGCGATCTTTTCAAGAATCTGATGATGCTCGTGATTGGAACGTTGCATTTCTCCTCGCTGCATCAGGCCAAAACGCCGGAAGAGATGAAGTTCGTTGAGGAGCCGATTATAAATGCTCAAAAGTCTTCGGTTGCCGCTGCCCTCCACCAGGCGTTGGTGAAAGCTGAGGTTGAGAGCATAATACCGATCGAGGTCTTCAGCTTCTGCCGCAGCATCCATCGATTCCACGAGAGACTTCAATTCCTCGATCTGTGCGCTGGAAAGCCGACCAACTGCCCTCCGGGTCGCAAGTTCTTCCAATGCGGAATAGACATCATGGATTTCAATCGCCTCTTCCAAATCGATCTTTCGTACGAAGGCTCCGCGATTCTGTTCGATTTGGAGAAGGCCAACGTCTGCCAGGGCGCGAAAGGCTTCTCTAACTGGACCACGGCTGACACCGATGCGCTCAACGACCTCCTGTTCAGTGAGTTTTTGCCCGGCGGATAGTTCACCTTTGAAAATCCATTGCGCAACAGCGCGCTCGACCCGGACGGCTAGAGAACCGGCGTCCCGGGATTCGACGTTCCTAGAAAGGGCTGCAGTCATCTACGAAGAAGAAATCACCGGAAATAGGATTGTCAATAAAATTGTCTACAATTCGCACATTGCTCGCAAAGCCGGGACGTGGATGTCGTTCTTGCGCACCCACAGATTGACGAATCGATTCTGGAGAGGTATTCTCGGGCCTTTTCTCAGCGCCAACGTAGCTTAGAGGTAGAGCAGCCGATTCGTAATCGACTTCTGCGTCCATTTCGAAGGTTCCGGGACAATCTCCTTGCTTGGCTGAAGCCGCATGAGCCGAAAAGCGGCTCAGTAAAACCAAATCGCAAGCTGCAATGGGTGATGGAGCAAGCCGCCGAGAAGGCGGGGATTGTGTGGACTCCAAATGTCCTGTGACATTCCTTCTGCTCCTACGCTGTCGCCGCAAAAGGCTTCACCTGGACAAGCCTGCAAGCGGACCATTTGGAAAGAATGTTGAGGGATCAGTATCGGGAAGTCATAACTAAATTCGAAGCGGACGCCTACTTCGCCATCCGCGCATAAGACCGGCTCCAATCCAACTCGGGCAACGCCGTCTTCGTCCTCAACGAGCCGCCCCACGCTCTTGATTGAGCGCCAGGGACAAAAGAATGGTTACTGATGGCCGTTTCACTGCGCCCTGGCAAAGAGACGCACAGGACAATCTGCTCGTCCGTTCACCCCGTTTTCGTGTTCGCGATGACATCCAAATTTCTTCGCGACCGCGATCGACCCTTTGTCCCAATTCGTCCTGACGTCGAACATCAACCAACCTGGTCCTGAGGCGCTCAATCAAATCATTTCCAAACGTGGACATCTGCCTCGCCCAGGTCCTCTGGACACAGACTCCTCCCGCGCGCTGCAGCACTGTTGGTTGGACAGTCCTATAAGGATTTTTACGTTAGAAATATCTGAGCCCGTAAGCTGTTGCCAACGAGAGAGTTAGAACCATATCGTCGCGGCCAATCGGACGCCACTCGGAGATTAAAGCCCAATTCAAGCAAACTTGAATACAGTTGAATCTTATTAAATCAAACTCGATTTGGCTTGAATAAGAGAAAGCGTTATTCAATTCTCCTTGAATACGATGAAGCCGGAAGACTTCACATCCGATGTGGCCGGGACCTGTCGAAAAGTCCCAATGCTACGATTAAAACCTAATGACCCGGAAAGTCACAATGCATTTTTCCCAAAAACGTTGCCACCCATTTTAGATTTGGATTGGAAACTTATTAGCCTGCTTTCTGAAGCCGACAGAGCGATTGGCGACCTTTCCGGGGCGGGGCAAATCCTTGCAAATCCTCATCTTCTCATCCGCCCCTACCTTTTTCGAGAGGCACTCTTGAGTTCCCGTATTGAAAACACCTACGCTGAGATGGACGAACTTCTCCTCTTTGAAGTTGATGAAAACGCAAGGGTTATGCGGATGGAGATCCGTGAGGTTTTCAATTATGTGCGCGCTCTGGAGCATGGGTTGAAAGTAGTCAGGGAGTTACCCATCAGTAAAAGGCTCATCTGTGAGATGCACAAAACGCTTTTAGTTGACGTCCGAGGCAGCGAAAGTTCAAAGACACCCGGTGAACTTCGGCGCTCGCAAAACTGGATCGGCGGGACAACTCCGAATACGGCTACTTTTGTGCCGCCTCCGCCAGACGAGATGCTGGACGCGCTCAGCGATTGGGAAAAATATCTCCATTCCGACTCAGAAGAGCCGCCTTTAATTAAGTGCGCAATTCTCCATTATCAATTTGAGGCTATTCACCCTTTTCTGGACGGCAATGGCAGAGTAGGCAGAACCATAATCAGTCTGTTTTTGTCTGAGCGAAAACTATTGTCACAGCCGCTGCTTTACCTTTCCGGTTATTTTGATGAGAATCGAGACGCTTATTACGACAAGCTGCTCGCGGTCAGCCAGAGAGGTGCTTGGCGTGAGTGGATAGAGTTCTTCCTATTGGGCATTCGTCAGCAAGCACGCTCCGCCTTGAAAGACGCTCAGGCGGTTCTCGCGCTTTACAAAAATTACCAAAATAAGCTAAAGGAAGCTAAAAGAGTTCCTCGAACAGCCGCACAGATCCTTGATGTGCTCTTTGCCAATCCGTACTTTTCAATCTCTCGATATGTGAAAAAGTCTGGGGAAAGCTTTCCCAACGTTAATTTAGGTGTTCAATTTTGGACCAAGAGAGGGCTTTTGGAAGAAAATACGGGCGGAAGTCGAAACCGATTGTTTGTAGCGAAGGAAATTTTAGGGGTAATGAATGCGGCCAGTAAGACGGTTTTGGGTGGCTTTGAATTCAGCGCAACCCCGACCGACTACTAAGGAAGGTGTTGACTTCCACTAGGGCGCTACCCCGGCTACCCTGGTGAAATCGACCCCATCGAATTTCTCTTCGACCTTTCGCGCACGGTCGAATTCCTCCCTCGCCTTCTGAACGTCTGGATTGCCCGGGCTGCGACCGCCTGAAGAGCGGACGGGGGAACCCATGCTAGTCTCCGGGAGCATCTACCAAGCGTGTAGGTTCTTTGAATTTTCGATCAAACTGATCTTGCGGGTAAGTGCGCCATCGTGACCTCTTACAAACCGTCTCCGGCGGAACTCAAAGGTGAGGAATCTGGCGAGGGACTGACGGAGAAACTGCGGCAGTACGGCATCTACAGGAAAATGCTAGCCGACTGGTTCAATGAAGCACCGGAGACGGCGGTCAACAAAATCGAGGAATTCGAGAAGGCGGTGAAAAAGAGGTTCATTGAGGAACCGGGCCAGATGAAACTCCTCATCGTGGTGGACAAGTTGTTGACCGGCTTCGACGCGCCCCCGGCTACTTATCTCTACATCGACAAACAGATGCGCGACCACGGCTTGTTTCAGGCCATCTGCCGCGTGAACCGACAGGACGGCGATGACAAGGAATACGGTTACATCATCGACTACAAAGACTTGTTCAAAAGCCTCGAAAGCTCCATCCACGACTACACCTCCGGCGCACTTGATGGCTACGATAAGGAAGATGTAGCCGGTCTCCTCGAAGACCGGCTTGGCAAAGCACGTGAGCATTTGGAAGAGGCCCTGGAAGCAGTGATCGCTCTCTGCGAACCGGTGGAAATGCCGAAGGATTCATTGGCATATTTCCGCTACTTCTCGGCGAAAGATCACGGCAACGTGGAGCAACTTAAAGAAAAACGAACCGAAACGTCTCTCCCTTTACAAGCTGACCGCATCACTCATTCGAGCTTACGCAAATCTGGCAAATGAAATGGACGAGGCTGGCTACAGCCCCGCCGAAATCGAGACCATCAAGACGCAAGTGAAGCATTTTGAGAGCATCCGTGATGAAGTGAAGAAGCACAGTTGCGATGCCATTGATCTCAAGATGTATGAGCCCGCCATGCGTCACTTGATCGATGCGTACATTCGGGCCGAAGATAGTGAAAAATTTTCCGGCTTCGACGACATGTCGCTGGTTGAACTAATCGTCGAGCGCGGTGCCGACGCCGTGGACGCTGTACCTAAGGGCATCCGTGAAAGCAAAGAAGCAGTGGCGGAAACCATCGAAAATAACGTCCGCAAACTGATCATTGATGAGCAACCGATCAACCCGAAATATTACGACAAGATGTCGGAGTTGCTCGATGGCCTGATCCAGCAGCGCAGACAGAATGCCTTGGATTACAAAGAGTATCTGGAAGAGATCATCGAGCTGACGAAGAAGGTGAAGAATCCGCTCGCCGGGGAGTCGTATCCGAAAGCACTCAATACTCCTGCCAAGAGGGCGCTTTATGACAACCTCGGCAAGAATGAGGCACTGGCGATCGCGGTGGATGTTGCCGTCCGGGCGAGCACCCAAGACGATTGGCGAGAGAACTTTTTCAAGGTGAGAAAGGTGAAATTCGCAATCAAGGCTGCGCTAAAAAATGACGAGGAATTGACCGATCAGATTTTGGAACTGGTGAAGAACCAGCATGAATACTGAAAGCCACGATCTCACCATCAATGGCCTGCCCGTTAGCATCGTTCGGAAGGCCATCAAGAACCTGCATCTGGGCGTATATCCGCCACACGGACGGGTGCGAGTGGCGGTGCCTTTGGCGGTGACGGATGAGGCCGTGCGACTCGCAGTCGTCGGCAAGTTGGGTTGGATTAAGCGTCAGCGGGCGAAATTCAAAGCCCAGCCACGGCAGTCCGCACGCGAGATGGTCAGGGAAGAAAGCCACTATTTTCTCGGGACGCGTTACCGCTTGCGTGTCATTCAACTGTATGGAGCGTCGAGAGTTGTGCTACGCAACAGATCCGCGATGGACCTTTATGTGCACCCCGGTACCAGTGCCGAGCAACGAGAACGGGTATTGCATCGGTGGTATCGCCAACAGCTGAAAGAACTGATCCCTACACTTGTGGAGAAGTGGCAGTCAGCTCTAGGTGTTCAGCTCGCTGACTGGGGCGTCAAGAAAATGAAAACCAAATGGGGAACCTGTAGCGTCGATGCCCGTCGCATTTGGCTGAATCTCGAACTCGCTAAGAAGCCGGTACAATGCCTCGAATATATCGTTGTGCACGAACTCGTCCATCTCATCGAGCGGCGTCATAACGAGCACTTCGTCTCGATCGAGGACAAGCACTTGCCGCAATGGCGTCTGCATCGACAGGAGTTAAATGCCGCGCCGCTTGCCCAAGAGGCTTGGGATCACTGACTCGAATGCGCCGCCGATTGCTTGTCACGGGCAATCCCGATGGATCTGCGCAAAGAATCCAAGTCGGTCAACACTCACAAGCTTCCACCGCCCTCGTAGAGCCGGATAAAAACCTTTGGATGTACGACCTGCGCACGATCAGCATTTGACTGAAAGCGGGGAGCAGTTTGCGATGTTCGCGGAAGATTTGAAGCGTTGGAGACTTTTTGAGGTTCGTCTTTCGGTTACGACCTTCTGAAGCAGAGTGGAACGCAAATTTCTCGTCTCGACAACCGGCTCAAATATATCTCATTTTTACGCGTCATGGGTCTTCGTTCGTTCGTTACTGAGCGAAGCCATCTGCCCGCATGAGTATTCCCGCCGTTACATAAAGAGCCTCCTTGCCTCTACTCAGGCTCGGGCTCTTCAAGAGGAATAGCCGCAGGTCCGTCCGGAAATCGTCAGGTAGGTGAACCGCTATTTTCTTGCAGATCTACTAGATGGGCTTGAGCGCTATTATGCGGCGTAGCCGTTACTCTTCAGCGAGTTGTAGTAACTTCGCCCGCACCCGGGCCTTTAGGAGTTTTCTCGGCGCCCCTTTGGCAGCCTGATAGCTAAGGCTAGAGGGCTGCTTTGGGGCAATAAAGGCGGCTTTTTTCTTTCTCTCCAACTTGGAAAACATCGCCCAACTCCGAGCTTTTTCTTTTTCAGTTCGCGCCAGGCTCTGGTGCCACAGTTCAATCAATCGCTTCTTTACGTCAATATATCGAAGAGCGCCGGACGATTCGCTCCTTCTATAGGGAGCTTTGCCTCTGATCGCTTGCGCAGACTCTTTTTGCTGAGCAAGAGGCCAATTGCTCACATTTGCCGTTGCAATCTTGGGACTCGGTGCAGGAACAACAAGAACGGGAGCTGGAGTTGATCGTGCGGCGGCTTCTGTCTGCCCATGACTTTCTTTGGAGGAGCTTTCACTAGACTCCTGATCAATGTGGGTCAACGTTCCCAAAGGCACTTGGTCTGCAGATCTCTTTGCGTTTGAGTCCACGACTTCGACGAGTCTAGCGGCATTGGCAGCCAGCGATGGAGCTGATTCAGCGTGGATCGTTCGCCTTTGAAGACCAGTCATTCTTTGACGAGGGTCTGGGATCAAAACCGCAAACGCCAAAGCGGCAAAAATCAGGCCGCCTAAAAGCCAAACGACAAGCGATGCAGTATCGCGATTGAATCTCCTGAGGACATCGTTGATATCCGGATTCGGATTCATGGCCGCCACCGCTTTTTAAGCGGCGTTAATACAATCATGAATTCTCAACTTTGGCAATCGTGTTTTTCCCTGAGCGCTGGTACCGCTTAAAACCGGCGCACACAACCCGTGTCGCACAATAGATCACAACCCGGAGCCCCTTGCCTCGCGCTCTATGGTATCCTGCGCGCGTCAGCGCGAACGGCCCGATGCGGTCTGCGAATTACAGCGTGTTTACAATCTCCTCGATGCTCACATGCTTGTGACTTGCAAAACAGTAATTTTTGGGGTGTTTGGGTGTTTGGTGTCGTAAGTGCCTGAAAATGAGGGGACGGATTTTCTAAATGTTTTGTAGTGCAGACCTAGGACGCGTTTTGATGTTCCAAAACGATATTCCCCGATCATCCGACGCCACAAAATGCCTTAAATCGGCGATACGTGCGCGGAATCAGAAAGAAAGACTTAAAGGTCATTCTTTAGAAGCCGATCTAGATCTAGGATATGGGGCATTTTGCAACGCGCATCCGTCCCCTCATCGCAATTCTCGCCCTGCTTCTCAGCGCGATTTTGGCGCGTGCGGACAAGCTAATTGTGATAAAAGACTCGGAAGCCATTCAGTGTATCGGCAAAGAGGTCGAGGTGCGAGGTTGCGTTGTCTCTGTGACGACCAGCCCGTTGGGGACCGCATTTATCAATTTCGGAGGAGAATACCCTAATCAGACGTTCGCCGGGTTCATTGGGGCCTGGTCTTCATTAGCGAAAGATCAGCGACTTACCATGATTCAAGGGAAAATCATCAGCATTAGCGGCACAATCGAACTTCGGGAGGGGAAGCCGGAGATCAACGTCGTATCGACAGATCAGATCAAAGGATTGGATTCTGAGATGGCACAGTGATGGATAGTTTGTTTTGCGGCGCGCCCAATCTGATCAGTCAGCGCTTAAGACATTCTTCAATCGCAGCCAATTCCTCTGCGCTCGGCGTGGCCGTCCCGGCAAGCCACATGCTCAGAATCCCGCCAGACGTTCCAATGCGCGACGCGTTCGAAATGCTTGTTAAGCGGCCCCGCTGTGGTCCGCCGTTGCCTTTACGTGGGCCATTTGAGCTCTTCCGAGGGTCATTGTAGCGGCAGACCGCCTATTGCACCGTTGCCGTCGTTCTGGATAGCTACCGATTCCGTTAAAGAAAGCGCTGATGCATCCGAGCAGTAAAAGGTGGAATAGCAAGCCGTCGCCGGAGGTTCTTTACGGCGCATAGTTTGGAACGCCGGCGGCGGTGAAGCAGCGCGCTCTAAAACGGGCAAAGATCTGCATTCGGCTGATCTGCGAACGTCAATCGCTTGGACTTTGGCGCATAGGTCAAGCGCCATTGCGTCTTGTAGAGGCTCAATTCAGCCTTCGAAAACGATCTGTTTTTTCGGCGATTTTCATCTGCCCACATCGGAGCGAGATTTGTAAAATGGCAGACCATAGCCCGGTCTTCATGTCGTTTCAGATTGAAGGCGCGGATCGGAAATGTGGGGTCAATGGTCCATTCGCCGAAATTCTCCCAGCTCATGCCGGGCTTAAACCTTCACTCGAGATAGCGCACAAACTCCGTCCAGTTGCACCCAAGTAACGCCAGGAAGCTTTTGGCGTGATAAACCTTGGCTCGCCGGCATCGGCCTTTCCAGTGGATCTGGCAAGCGATCCTCACCCAGTAGGTCGGGTCTAGAGCCATCTTGCGCCCGATCCATTGGCGTTGACGTTGCGCCACGGCTTGCCGGTTCGATTCACGGTAGCGCGCGGCTCGCTCAAGCTGCTCTTGATGGTTTCGATAATACCAGCGCCGGCCGGCCAAGCGGCAACACTCGAGATAACGGGAATAATCCTTATACCGCATCGCCGATAGCTACGACTCTAAGGGGAGGGGACACGGCTCAACCTCTGGGTGAGTTCCGCCTTGGCGCCGCTGCATTCGTCCTTGTCGCGGTCCTTTGAAATGTCTTAGGCTCGCTCTCATGCCAAAGATGGAAAAAAAGACTTTCTCGGCCCCAGAAGAGAAGCGTTCGTTCGACAAGGGCGAACTGGAGCTCGTAACGTTAGGCGGAGTTACGTTTGGACGTGCAACACTGCAGCCTGGATGGAAATGGTCCACCTGCGTAAAACCAATCGTAAATACCGAAAGCTGCGAGGCTAGTCACCTGCAATACCATATCTCCGGCCGTATCAGGGTGCGCATGGACGATGGGAGTGAAGATGAGTTTGGTCCAGGCGAAGTGTCGCTTTTGCCTCCGGGCCACGACGCATGGGTCGTGGGCGACGAACCGGTCGTGGTAGTCGATATATCCGGGATGGCGGAGTACGCAAAGAGAGCCTAACAACAAATCGCTTCGTACTCGTCCGCGTTGTGATGAAGCACCTCGTTGCTCTTCTGCTCGCCCTCACTTCAGGACCCGATGCCGTCGATAGTCGCCCATCTATAACTGAGACTCCTCATCGGCCCATCATTTGGCATTCCTGGCAGGATCAAGCCGAGTACCGCGTCCGAGCCGGAGATCGCTATCTCGGGCGCGGCCGGTGGGAGTATTATTTGGGTTTTGAAGAGCGCCCCTCGATCTCCAAAGAAATCAAGATTTCGATGATTCATTTCGTCAAGCAGCCTGTCCCTGACGTGCTGCTTGCTCCCGGAAGACGCTATGGGATAGTCGAGGTTACCAACTCAACTATGAGTGCCTACAAAGTATACTGGAGCTGGGTTGCGCGGGATGTGCCCCCATCCGCCGCCTTGCCTGATGCATACCCTTGGTAAGCCTGTCGGATCTTGGTCGAGCGGTCGGGGAAGTTGCAAACTGCAAGATATTCGCCTTGCCATTTGGAGACTTGCATGTCCTAAAATGACGGGCGATGAACGTCACCCCGGCGCTGCTCTTGGTCGGCGGCCTTTTGCCCCTGGTCGCGCAGGTCGTTTCCAGTTGCCAGGAAACTAACCCGGCAGCCGTCGCCGGAACTCCGATCCCATCACCGACGCCAGTGCCGATCGGGGAATTGAGGGGGTACACGCCCGATGACTTGGCAGCCTACGCTGGATACTGCGCTACCCAAGCGAGAGTCGCGCTCTCAAGAGGCGATACGGCTGCTGCTCGCAGCTGGGACAACACCCGAAGCGCTGTTCAGGCCGAAATGAAGCGCTACTCGCAGCGCGATCGACCCAAGCGGCATCATCATGCTGGACCGTCTCCGACACCGAAACGGACGCCCGTTCCGACACCTACGCCCGAAGAACCCACACGACGCCCCGGATATCTTCTGCCGCCCAACTGGCCGGTCGAATAGTGCGCATGGAGCTCGAGCCGGGACGGCCAACGCGCATCGGTCGCCGCTCCGCTCAAAACCCACGAGAAAGAGAGGCTATGGTGAAGCTGCTGCGGCATCGGCCAAACGGTTTAGCGCCATCGCTATTGGCAGTTGATCAGTCTAAGCGTTGTTGTCGCCGCCAATGAATCGAAGAGCTCGATGCAAGACCCCTGCGTTTTCTGCCACAAGGTTGTTGAACACGTAGCGTGGCGTTTCGTGCGTAGTCCGTATGTACCTGAACACCATCTCTGCAAGGAACGATGTTGATGATGCGATTGAACGGAATTCGCGTTGAACCTGAGGCTCCAAGGAAGGAAAAGCCTTGGTTGGTGAGAATCAGCAATCCCTGGCCATGAGGAAACATTGCGGCGCGTGATTCCCTGCGTCCGCGATAGTTGCCCTCTCTCCACCAAAGGCCACGCATTATCCGCACGCTAAAGCCCCGACTGCCGCTAACGCATTGTGCCTGCTGGCCGGAACGGTAGTGGTTAACCTTCGGGAATGCCCAGACGAGCAGCTCGCCATCCTTCGGGATGAACCCGGCTATTTGCTGTCCTCCAGCAACAGGTAGGCCAGCTTTCATGCACTTCATGACAGCCTCTTGCACGTCGCTATCGAATGGTTCCGCAGGCTTGTTTGCGATTGAGTATCGGACGTGAACCGCTATTTGCCACGATTATCAATGCGATTGTGAGTAGAATGATCATCCTGGCTGCACCAACAGATTGGCTTGTGGTAGGTGCGACACGATTTGAACGTGCGAATCATTACCCCTCCGGCAATAGCCTTCACCGTTAATCCGAAGCCCGTTAACAACGGGGTTCCAGTGATCTTTTCTCTGGGCTTTACATCTTTTGCAATCGGGTCCGACACCGACCAAACAGAGTAAGCCCCTGTCGGCTGGACTCTCATCGACGATCGGGAGAATGAGGCTTTTACGACGCTTCGGAGTGCAGGTGTGCTTGAGGGAGACAACGCCAAAGAGAAGCTTCCGCGTGATGAATTGATTCGAAAAGAGATCATTTCAGGAAGCAATCGGGGAAAGGCAATCTATAAAAATCGAGGATCTTTTTGGGATAGATCCAGAACCTTTTGCCATCGTCCCCATTAAAGGATTCTAAGCCGACAAGAGCATCTCGGAGGGGGCAAATGCATTTGCTAACAAATGCGTCCACCAAGACGTTGATACTGAGCCTTTCTTACAGTTGCTTTTTCTCGCTGTCCGAAAGTCTCTCCAAGATGGCTATGCCCGTGACCGGTTTAGGTATCCTTTGAAG
>DASZHC010000178.1:0-2673 GCA_035938215.1 Chthoniobacterales bacterium | reverse complement strand
AACCTGGTTCCCGCCGGTCTACCAGATACGGCACCATCGGCTCAGAAACCCGCAGCGAGCCACTCGGGATCACCGAGTTTCATCTTAATCATAACCATAAGCACAAGCGCGAGATTCGCTTCACCGATTTTGGCCAATTCTTTGCGCAATTTGCTCTTGCGTCCATCCAGGCTGTTCTGAAATTGATCCGCTCAGTTCGGACTCGGGCGGGGCGGGCGCCTCCTTAGTCAAATAGTGGCGAAAGCCAGTTGGCGATCGACCGACCACCCGCCGGAAAAGTCGATTGAGATGGGTCGCACGAAAGCCTTCCAGAAAAACTCGCGCAATCTATTCGCCACTTAGCCCTCAAGTTCACGAAGAATATGATAGCAATCGCAACAAACCTGCTTCTTCTCGACCAAATAATGAATTTGAACGACGGCGTGATTTTCCTGCCCCTCTAGATCCTCAAAACAATCTTCACCGCAATTCCAACACTTAGGCTTTTCCATTGTTAAAGTTTTGCGCTTTCGAAATACTCCGATTCATGCCGTTGATGCCAATATTTGTGCATTTGATGGCATATTCTCGAGTGCATTACAAAGAACAGCATCTCCCATACCAAGGGCGACGTGCCTGAAGGGGGTGTCTTTGTGCGGCGGCTCAGCAGGAGCTTCGTACCTACCGTATGAGATTCCGCCCCGGCAGATGATCGGGTGGTACGAGCCTCCCGGCGAGCCGCGAATTGGTGTCTTTGTGCGGCGAAACCGGTGAGTGAAGACTTGTAGCTGTAGCGACCTGGTCCATTCTCATTTAATCTGGGCCTGAGGGGCGCGTTATTCTCAAATAATTTGGGCCGGAAACGATCGATGTTATCAAGCCAGACCGTTTACGTTCTCAAGCCGCTGCATGTAGCCTGCATTGATCACAATTCTTTACCCCAATTCAACGCAATTCATGGCGACAACCAAGGATTTGTGATCAATGCAGGCTAATGGTAAGCGCAGAGGAAAGCATTTGACTCTCGTGAGCACGAAAAAGTCTACCCTGGAACGGTTACCAACCGTTGTGATCGAAAATATAGAGCCGTGCATTAACGGCGGTCGCTACCCAGTCAAAAGAGTCGTTAGACAGGAATTGAAAGTGTCGGCCGATGTCTTTAAGGATGGCCATAATCAGATCAGCGTTTTACTGAAATGGCGCAAAGTGGGAAAGCCCGATTGGCATCAGACGCCGATGGCGCCGACAGAAAACGACCGATGGGAGGCGATTTGTCATTTCATTGAGAACGCACCCCACGAATACACAATTGAGGCATGGGAAGACGCTTTCAAATCGTGGCAGGTTGAATATGCCAAAAAGTATGGGGCTGGGAACGTGGATCTGAGGACTGAATTGGACGAGGGTTCTATTCTTACCGAAAAGGCTGCGGCTCGTGCCAAGCTCAAACAAGACGAAGAGCGACTGCTTACATTTTCAAAGCACCTCAAAAGTGCTGATGCACATTTCGGGGCTCAGTTAGCGAAGAATCCGGAGCTATCCGGTTTGATGGCGGCGTGGCCCGATCTCTCGCTGAGCACTGAGTTTCAACCGTATCTTCGAGCGATCGTCGATCGGCCCAAGGCGCTGTTTGCGGCTTGGTATGAGTTCTTTCCGCGTTCCGCGGAAGGTAAAGCAAATTCGGGATCAAAATTTCGGGATTGCATACCGCGCGTCGAAGATGCAAAGGCCATGGGATTCGATGTAATCTACTTTCCGCCGATCCATCCGATTGGGTTCACGGCCAGAAAAGGAAAAAACAATTCTGTTACAAGCGAACCTGGAGATCCGGGTGTGCCGTACGCTATTGGAAGCAAATTCGGCGGCCATAAAGCGGTTGAACCGGAGCTAGGCACGCTGGACGATTTCGACTGGCTGGTGAGAGAAATCAAGGCCAGAGGCATGGAGGTTGCACTGGATTTCGCGATCAACTGTTCTCCGGATCATCCTTACGTCAAAGAACATCCCGAATGGTTTTTTCATCGCCCGGACGGCACGATTAAATATGCGGAAAATCCCCCGAAGAAATACGAGGACGTGTATCCTTTGAATTTCCACAATCCCGATTGGCGTGCTCTTTGGGAGGAAATGAAAGATATCATCCTGTTCTGGGTGCGGCATGAAGTCCGTATTTTTCGTGTAGATAATCCTCACACGAAACCCAACGCATTCTGGGAATGGCTGATCGCAGAAATACAGAAGGATTATCCGGATGTAATCTTCCTGGCGGAAGCTTTCACCCGGCCGAAAATGATGAAGTCTCTGGCTAAGCTCGGATTCACTCAGTCCTACACCTATTTTACATGGCGGAATACCAAGTGGGAGATTACCGAATATCTTACCGAGTTAACTCAAACAGAAATGAAGTATTATTTCCGCGGGAATTTCTTTCCGAGTACTCCTGACATTTTGCCAACATTTCTGCAAACCGGAGGGCGTCCCGCCTTTCTGATTCGGGCTGTGCTCGCTGCGACGCTTACGACGGTCTACGGAATCTACAGCGGATTCGAGCTTTGCGAGAATGTCCCTGTCCCAGGTAAGGAAGAATATTTGAATTCGGAGAAGTACCAGTTCAAGGAACGGGACTGGAATGCTCCCGGCAATATCAAGGACTATATAACAAAGCTAAACCGGATCCGTAATCAAAATCGCGCC
>DASZHC010000177.1:0-4818 GCA_035938215.1 Chthoniobacterales bacterium | reverse complement strand
CTGAAATCCGCCTGCGCTACGCACATTAAATGTCACCCGTTTACCGTCTGGCGACCAATTGGGCTCCGTGTTGTATCCGAAACCGGTCGAAAGAAACCGGCCTGCACCGCCCGCCGCAGAGATGCGATAAAGCTGGGGACTACCCTTTTCGTCCGAAGAATAGATGATTTCCGATCCGCTCGGAGACCATGTTGGGGAAGATTCGACGCCTCGTGTATGCGTGAGGCGGTGAGGGGAATCACCCGTAACGCCGGTGACATAGATTTCCGGATTGCCGTCTTTGCTAAGCGTGCAAGCAATGTGGGATCCATCGGGCGAGAATGCTGCACCTGAATTGGTTCCAGGAAATTTGATGATTCGGTTGCGGACACCGGTTGCCAGTTCGATTAGATAAATATCCGCGTAGCCGCTCTGATAACCGGTATATGCAAGTTTCCGGCCGTCGGACGACAACGCCGGGCTAACGCTGATGGCTCCGTCGTGGGTGACCTGCACCACGTTCGCTCCATCGTAATCACACGTATAAATCTCTTTGTGGCCGGATCGGTCCGAGACAAAAGCCACCTTTGACAAAGCAATGCCTTTTTGCCCGGAGAGTGTTTCGACAAGGTCATCCGTAAATTGATGAACCGCACGCCGCGTATCGCCGCCGTAGCTTTTTTGCAGCACAACGCCGCCCGTTTTTTCCGTAGCTTGCGCGCTGAAACTTGATCCTGTGGCGGAGCCGCTGACAATAACGGTCGCCGCTGAAGCATCGCCAGAAGACAAAGCGCCGGAGAGTTGAATATCTTCCTTCAATACGCTCGAAGCCGCGGCGCCGGCCGGGCCGCTGATCTCTTTCGTTTCAACGATGATCGAGGTCCCTTTGCGAACTGTGATGACCGGCCCCGATGCTTCTTCACCGATCAGAGTAAACGCGGAAGCCAAGAGGGAAACGAACAGAAAAAAAACTCTCATCGTAGCGAAAACACTCAGAGCCATTTAGCGTACGAAATAGCTAAGTCAACAGGGAGGTAAAGCTGCAGTCTGATGATCGAGGGCTTGTTGCGCTTTGCAATCGCATTCAGCAATTTGGAGTATCTTCGGCCGAGTAATCGTTGCACTGCTTTCCTTGGGTCGATGACTGCATAGGAATGACCAATTGAACTCTTTACAGAGAAGGCTGTGACCCGGTAGGGTCCTCTCGGTCAATGACGCATCGTGTTCGCAAAGCATTTGTGCTGGGTGCCGGTCTGGGAACCCGGCTTCGGCCGCTAACTGAGGTTTTGCCGAAGCCGTTGCTGCCGATTTTCGGTAAGCCGTTGGTGACATTTGCGCTCGACCATTTGTTACAGGTGGGAATCGAGAAATTCTGGATTAATACCCACCATCTGCATCAAAAATTTGCAGCACTGATTTCTGATCGCCGCTACCACGCGATTGAGCTTGTATTCGAGCCGGACCTTCTTGAAACCGGCGGCGGAATCAAAAATCTCGAGAGCAAGATGGGAGGCGAACCATTCATTGTGTACAGTGGAGATATCCTGACCGATGTGGCAGTTGAACGCTTGCTGGAGGCTCATTTCACGCAGGAAAATGAAGTCACTCTGGCTCTGAGGTCTACAGGACTTTCGTCCGTCGTCAGTTGGTGCAGCGATACCGGTCAAATACTCGACCTCTCCGGTGATCTGAAGTCCGATACGGCCGCCACCTGCGATTTTGCGGGTATTTCGGTTTGGAATCCTTCGGTTTTTGCTCGGATCCCGGAAAACACAAAGGTTCCATTTGTGCCAATAATTGTCGATTGGCTGAAGGCAGGCGGAAAAATCGGAGGGGTTTTGTTGGAGGAGAATCATTGGTTCAATGTCGGCACCCGGGCTGAATATCTGAGGCTGCATCAAGTCATTGCGAACGAGGGATGGTTGCCCGGATATATCCGGGATTCTGAATGGCCCGTGCGCATTGAGCGCTCGGCGAAGGTGTTTGCGACCAGCAGAATCGAAGGGGCTTCATATGTGGGAGATGATTGCCGCGTCGATAGAGATGTTTTTATAAAAGATTCAATATTGTTAGCGGGATCTTCTGTGGGAAGCGGCGTCTCGCTGCGATCCTGTATCGTCGGGGGGGCTGGTGTCTTCGCGGGGACTTATGTAGGGGCGGATTTCATATGAACCTTGACCGATTAATTTGGCACACCCGCGAACGATTTCCGGACGTCGACCATGCTCATGTCGAGATCCTGCCCCTTGAAAAGGGAGGCTCGGACCGGCGCTACTACCGGATACGCTTTAGCGCCGATCACTCACTGATTCTTGTGAAATACAACCCTCAAAAAGTTGAAAATCAACGGTTTGTCGAAGCTGCGAATCTTCTTTGTGAGATCGGAGTGAATGCGCCACTGATTTATCATCACGACTCCGAGCAAGGTTTGATCTGGATGCAGGATCTGGGTGAAGAAGACCTTTGGCACTACAGAGCCGAGCCATGGTCTGTGCGGCGGCGCTTCTATGAACAGGCGCTCGACCAGGCCATCGTGTTACACAAGGCGGACGCAGCGGTCAGCGAATCTCTTCATCTGCAATCGGGATTTGACGAGGCACTTTATCGGTGGGAGCAGGAGTATTGTCTGCAAAATTGCCTTGGACGATATTTTCAAGTACCGTCCCAGGAAATCCAGCGACTCAGGTCCCATCCAGAATTCGGGAATGTTGCGCGAAGACTTGCTTCCTACCCAAGGCGCCTGGTGCACCGCGATTTTCAATCTCAGAATGTCCTGCTGTTTAATGACCAGGTCTATCTGATCGATTTTCAGGGGATGCGCCCCGGGCTGCCGCAATACGACTTAGCCTCATTGTTTTTCGATCCCTACGTCTCTCTTCTCAATGAAGAACGCTCTCATCTGTTGAGTTACTATTTCGAACGAAATAGTATGGGCTTGAGCCGTGCAGAATTCGATGAAGTCTACTATTGCTGCGGGATTCAGCGGCTCATGCAGGCATTAGGCGCTTACGGAGTCATTGGGATAGTTGCGGAAAAGCGTGAATTCCTGCGGCACATTCAACCGGCAATAAAAACGTTGATAGAGGTTGCTTCAACCACGGAGAACTTTAGGTTCTTTGCAGATTTCCTAACCGGCCTTCCGGTAAGACCCAAAACCAGCATTTGATTCTCGTGAGCACGAAAAAATCTACTCTGGAACGGTTACCAACCGTTGTCATTGAAAATATGGAGCCGTTTATTGACGGCGGTCGCTACCCAGTCAAAAGAGTCGTTGGACAGGAATTGAAAGTGTCGGCCGACGTCTTTAAGGATGGCCATGATCAGATCAGCGTCTTGCTGAAATGGCGGAAAGTAGGAGAACCCGATTGGCATCAGACGCCGATGGCGCAGACAGAGAACGACCGATGGGAGGCGATTTGTCATTTCATTGAGAACGCACATCACGAATACACAATTGAGGCATGGGAAGACGCTTTCAGGTCTTGGCAGGTTGAATACGCTAAAAAGTATGGAGCTGGGAACGTTGATCTGAGGACTGAACTGGACGAAGCTTCTATTTTCGTCGAAAAGGCTTCGGCTCGCGCCACGCTCAAACAAGACAAAGAGCGACTGCTTACCTTTTCAAAGCAACTGAAAAATGCCGATGCGCATTTTGGGGCTCAGTTGGCGAAGAACCCGGAGCTATCCGGCTTGATGGCTGCGTGGCCCGATCTCTCACTGAGCACTGAGTTTCAGCCGTATCTGCAGGTGATCGTCGATCGGCCCCAGGCGCTGTTTGCGGCTTGGTATGAGTTCTTTCCGCGTTCGGCGGAGGGTAAAGCAAATTCGGGATCAAAATTTCGGGATTGCGTTCCGCGCATCGAAGACGCGAAGGCCATGGGATTCGATGTAATCTACTTTCCGCCGATCCATCCGATTGGGTTCACGAAAAGAAAAGGGAAAAATAATTCTGTTACAAGTGAACCTGGGGATCCCGGTGTGCCGTATGCTATAGGAAGCAAATTCGGCGGCCATAAAGCGGTTGAGCCGGAGCTTGGTACGCTGGACGATTTCGACTGGCTCGTGGGAGAAATCAAGGCCAGAGGCATGGAAGTTGCCCTGGATTTCGCGATTAACTCTTCTCCGGATCACCCTTACGTCAAAGAACATCCCGAATGGTTTTTTCATCGGCCGGACGGCACGATTAAATACGCGGAAAATCCTCCGAAGAAATACGAGGATGTGTATCCTTTGAATTTCCACAATCCGGATTGGCGCGGTCTTTGGGAGGAAATGAAAGATGTCATCCTGTTCTGGGTGCGCCATGGAGTCCGTATATTTCGTGTAGACAATCCTCACACGAAACCCAACGCATTCTGGGAATGGATGATTTCAGAGATACAGGAGGATTATCCGGATGTGATCTTCCTGGCGGAAGCTTTCACCAGGCCGAAAATGATGAAGTCTCTGGCTAAGCTGGGATACACCCAGTCCTACACCTATTTTACTTGGCGGAATACCAAGTGGGAGATTACCCAATATCTTACCGAGTTAACTCAAACGGAAATGAAGTACTATTTCCGCGCGAATTTCTTTGCGAATACGCCCGATATTTTGCCAACATTTCTGCAAACCGGAGGGCGTCCCGCCTTTCTGATTCGGGCTGTGCTCGCTGCGACGCTTACGACGGTCTACGGAATCTACAGCGGATTCGAGCTCTGCGAGAATGTCCCTGTCCCAGGTAAGGAAGAATATTTGAATTCGGAGAAGTACCAGTTCAAGGAACGGGACTGGAATGCTCCCGGCAATATCAAGGACTATATAACAAAGCTAAACCGGATCCGTAATCAAAATCGCGCC
>DASZHC010000176.1:0-4157 GCA_035938215.1 Chthoniobacterales bacterium | reverse complement strand
CTGGAATTTGCTGCTGCTTCGAGATGAGGCGAAGCGCCTCGAGATTGAACCGGCTGCGGAGCAGATTCGAGATTCGGAAAAGGCTCTTCCGGTTTTTCAGACGAACAACGCGTTCGATCCCGCTAAATATCAGCAATTCGTCGACACGATGCTCAAGCCAAACGGATTAACTTCAGCAGATCTCGACGACGTAGTCAGCGATTATGAGCGATTTACGGGCGTCACTCAGTTGCTGAAAGGGAGCTCGCAATTGCCGGAGGCGATGTTCAGGCACCAATACGAGGTTCTCAACCAGCAGCTCTCTCTTGCCGTGATCAGATTCAAAAAGGCGGATTTTGAGTCAGCAATCAAAGTCTCGGACGAGGACGTGAAGAAATATTATGATCAGCACAAGGAGACAATCCTTTCACCCGAGAAGCGCAAAGTTCAGATGGTGTCATTTCTTTTGAATGACGAGCAGAAAAAGCTTCCGGAAGACCAAAAGGTGGCCGCCAAAAAACAGTTGGCAGAGCACGCAGACGCTTTCGCTCAGGGCGCGCTCCAGAACCCTGCGGCTTTCGATCAATTGGCTCGGGAAAAGGGGTTTGCCATTCAGGAGACTCAACCGTTCACGCTCGAGAAACCGGACAAACTCCTCGCACAGGAACTCCTCGCACAGGAGCCTGGGCTTGCTCGCCAGGCTTTTAACCTCACGACTGAAAATCCGGTCGGCGATGTGATCGAAGGAAATGACGGCTTCTATATCATTAAATTGACAAATGTGGAACCTAGCCGGCCGCTTACTCTGGAGGAGGCGAAAGATCGCGTTCAGGCAGAGCTGAAAGACGAGAAAGCACGAGTCGCAATACAGGCGAAAGCCAAAGAGGTGCGGGAAAAGATCGACGCGGAAATGCAAAATGGGAAGGATTTTGTCCAAGCTGCGGAGGCGGCGGGCTGCAAGCCCGAAACACCGGCTCCATTTGCTCTCGTTAACCCGGGCGACAACCTCGAACTGGCCCGGACGATGGTAATTGCCAACGTCGAACTCGATGATAATCAGACCTCAAAACTTCTGGACGACCAGGATGGCGGCTTCATCATTCACATGATTAAAAAGGAGCCAATCGATGAGGCAAAATACCAGGAATACAGAAAGACCGAATACGCCCAGCAGAATAGCAGGTATGAGTCGATCGTGGTTCGCGAATGGCTGATAGCCGAATTGCAAAAGGCGGGCCGGCCGCCTTTCTTTAACCGGGGTGCAACCGGATAGCGAGGCCTCATGACATTTGCAGGACTGAAAGGAAAACTTGGAAGATACCCCTCCAGAAATAGAAGAACTTTTCGATGACGCCAATGGAGATCTCGCGATCGGCGAACTGCCGGATGCGATCGCCAAGTACAGACAGTGCGTCGAAAAAGCTCCGGAGTTCTTCGATGGATGGCATGCACTCGCGATGGCTCTCATGAAAAATGGAAATTATCCTGAGGCAATCGAAGCAGGGAAGCGCGCGGTGGATCTTCGCCCAAATGACCAATTGGCATGGTCTAGTCTGTCGCTTTTTTACGTCAGGAATAACCAGATCAAAGAAGCCGAAGCCGCTGGAACCAAGGCCCGAATTTTATCCTGGGGCGGCAAGATTGTGCGCGAGAATCCTTGAAAAGCAAAACCGGTTGCAGATGAGTCTAGTTTTTTCCATATCCGCGCATTTCTTATTGGGTGGTTTTGCTTTTCAAGGATTCTATAGCGAGGCGGCCTCGGCCAGTCGGCGCTGCTCCCACCGCACCCTCGCTACCCCTCCATCTCGATGGTCTGAGGCGCACCCTCGCTAGTAATTTGTGAAATACTTCATCACGACCGCCATTGATTACACGAACGGCGATCCTCATATCGGGCATGCCTACGAGAAGATTCTAGCCGACGTCATTGCCAGATATCATCGAACTTTCGAAGGTCCGACTTTCTTTTTGACCGGTGTCGATCAGCATGGGCAAAAAGTCCAGCAGGCGGCGCAGAAGAACGGCGTTCAGCCGATGGAATTTGCACAAAAGATTACCGCCAAATTCCTCGCGCTCTGGGAGAAGCTTGGAATTCAAAACGACGGTTGGGCGGAAACGACCGATCCCAGACATAAAAGCACGGTAAGGAAGGTACTCCAATCGCTTTACGAAAAGGGCGAGCTGTTCAAGGCCAAATACTCCGGGTACTACAGTGTCCGACAGGAGCAGTTTCTCACCGACAAAGAACGGAATGATGTGGGTGAATTCGGACCGGAATGGGGTGAGGTGATTTTTCTCGAAGAAGAAAATTGGTATTTCCCTCTCGAAAAACACAAGCGCTGGCTCAAGAGCTACGTTGACTCACACCCTGATTTCGTGATTCCGGCTTTTCGAAGAACTGAACTCGTCAATGCAATTGAGCGCATTTCCGGAGATCTTTGTGTTTCGCGGCCAAAGGAACGCCTTTCATGGGGTATCGAATTTCCGTTTGACCCTGATTACGTCACCTATGTTTGGTTCGATGCGCTGCTAAACTACGTCACGTTCGCAGGTTACCTTTCAGACGGGGATGCAACATTGCCGGATTTCAATGAATTGTGGCCTTGCAAGGCTCATATTATCGGGAAGGACATCCTGGTTCCTGCACACGGAATTTATTGGCCGATCATGCTGCACGCGATGGGCTTCCCGGATGAGCAGTTGCCTCGTTTGCTGGTCCATGGATGGTGGAACGTTGCCGGAGCCAAAATGAGCAAAAGCCTGGGCAACGTCATCGATCCGGACCTTTTGGCTGACAAATATGGGGCTGACGCTCTGCGTTATTACTTAATGCGCGATAATGTCGTCGGTCAGGACTCGGACTTCAGCGAGCAACGTCTCCTTGGCCGGTACAACTCGGATCTCGCGAACGGGCTGGGAAATCTGGTCAACCGCACGATCAACATGAGCCAGCGATATTGTGCCGGCATATTGACGCCCGCTTCAGTTGCAGACGCTGATCTCGAGGCTCTGCGGCAACTCGCCGGCTCTGCGATCAATCGCTATCGCGAGGCTTTCGAGCGTTTTGAAGTTCAGAACGCAATCGAGGCCGTTTGGGAACTGGTAACGAGGGCGAATACTTTGGTCGAGCAAAAGGCTCCCTGGAAACTTGCGAAACAGCCTCAACACGCGGAATTGCTCGATGCGGTTCTCTACGGACTCGCGGAAACGGGAAGGTTGATCTCGCTGATGATGAGTCCAGTGACACCTCGCTCCAGCGCGCGAATCCTGGAACAACTCCACTCGGAAACAGCGTGCTGGCTTGAGTGGGGAGGCTTACCTTCGGGCCATCGCCTAGGAACCCCATCACCGATCTTTCCAAAAATCGAGTGGCCCTGACGGGGTCATTGGCCCTGACGGGGTCATGTCTCAACTTTCAACATTCGACTTCTACAAAAACGCCAGTTGCTTGCCCTGAAATAAAAAAGCGCAGCGAATGTTGAAAGTTGAGACATGACCCCGTCGTTTACTTACAAGCGTTTACACCCGCTTCGGCACTTCAACGTGGAACCTCGTGCCTTTGCCGGTCTCACTCTCGAGCCAGATCCGTCCCCCATGCGCATCGACTGTGGATTTTGCAATAGCCATCCCAAGACCTGTCCCGCGCTTCTTGCCGCACGTCACGAAGGGCTCGAAAATGCGGCCTCGGATCAACTCGGGCACACCCGGACCAGTGTCAGAGATTGACACACGCATTTTCGAACCTGCGTCCCGAATCTCGATGGTGATCGTTCCCTCTTCACCAAGCGCTTCTTTTGCATTCTTAATGATATTCGCAAAACAACGCGTGAGGCGCGTTTCATCCAGCGTCAGATTGCCAATCTTGTCAGCGGACAATAAAACCCGGACCGGGCTCGCCCGAACCTCGCTAAGGATCTCCTCGTCCAGCAATTTCAGCAGGCGCTCCACGGAAGTCGCCCGCGGCTTCAAATTTACTTTGCCCAGGGCAAATCCCAGAAGCTCGTCAGTCATCTCCACCATTTTTAATGCCGACATCCGGATAATCTCAGACAATTGCCGGACAGAATCCGTCGGAGCCGTCTTTTCGAGGTATTCAGCCGACGAAAGGATAGCCGACATTGGATTTCGCAGATCGTGAATAATGGAGCTCACCATCGTCCCCAGAATCGTCAATCTCT
>DASZHC010000175.1:0-5909 GCA_035938215.1 Chthoniobacterales bacterium | reverse complement strand
GTTTATCGCGGCTTGAACATCCTGCGCGGCGGCATCTATGTCCCGCTCCAAAGCAAACTGCAGGGTGATATTGGTTTGCGAGAAACTGCTCGTTGACGTCATCGAAGTGACGTTCGGCACATTTGATAGCGCCCGTTCCAGGGGACCGGCAATCGAACTGGCCACATTTTCCGCACTCGCTCCCGGCATCCATGCCCATACATTGATGGTGGGAAAGTCGACATCCGGTAGGGTCGAGATGGGCAACTGAAAGTAAGCCACCACTCCCAATACAAAAAAGCCCGCAACCAATAAGATCGTCGCCTTCGGCCGCTCGATAAATGGTTTGGAAAGATTGGCCATGCCCGGTGATTCCGACGTGAAACCCTAGAGAACCCGACGAATATAGATCCCAGCGCGATCGCTGCTATCGGTTTTTTAGCGTTTAGAAATAGGATGGCAAGCTATCAGATTTTTTTGGTTGAGGAGGTGATTCTGCCGGAGAAAGTTGAGCAACGGTTATTATCCCAGCTAATAAAATCCGTAGTGCTGCTGATCGAGCGGAGTGGACGAAATGAATCGTTTTCCATTTAGGAGATAGTTGATTTTTGTGGGGCGTAGCGGATCCATTTTTTTTGCGTTTCTTCTCACGGTGTCTCCGGCAATCGGGGCCGACAAAGTCGACAATCGGAATTTTGCGATCGATACCTACTCTGCAAAGCCGAACGAAATTCAGCTCGCTGAAAGCCGAGCGAAAAGGTTTTGGGAGCGAAAAGCGACGCGCTTTGGACCAGAACCGAGGTATTTGGCCGTAGAAGTGTCAAGTTTGACTTCGTATCCAGGCATCGGGCCGAAACTCATGTTTTCCGAGACGACCACTAGTTGGTATGCCCACGGAAATCACCAGGGCAGCTTCAGTGATCTGGAGCTCACTGGCATTATGATCTACGATACAAAAACGGGACGATTCGTCAGCAATCAAGGTTACGTGTCCGTCGATACTCCAAATCGGGGAAGAGTGGCGCGATTCGGATCTTACATCGCCCGGTATATTGGCACGGGCCGATGATCGCCAGCCGGTAGTTAGAAGAGAGAAGAGAGAAGAAGATGGATGAATCAGAGCTGAGCTGTCGGAAAATTTCGGCCAAGAGCCAAATCGTAACTTGGCTGTACCATATCGCGCTTAGTCTGTGTCGGGATCATTCAAGAAGCCAATTTTATCGCTATTCCTCCCAGACGATATCCACGGATATGCCTGCCGAGGAAAATGAAGGGCAAAAGGAACTCCTATCGAATCAAGGAGGACCAGACAAAAAGGGCACAAGTTCGCAAAAAATTGCGGGTCTTAGATAAGGCGATCGGTGAACTGCCCCAGCAGCTTAAAAGCCCTCTCATTTTAACCGCATTGGAAGGGCTCTCCCAGGCCGAGACCGGACAACTACTCGGCATTTCTCCAAAGGCAGTCGAGACGAAGGTTTATCGCGGCCGAAAGTTCCTCTTGGAAAAAATGGACAAAAGCGGGTTTTTAGAGATTTTTTGCGGGATTCGTAAACAAGCCCCGTTAGAAGGATTAATGAATACGCAGTTTTTGAAACTCAGGACAAACTTCATTTTAGGACTTCTGACAGCATTCGGGTTGGGGATCAGCTCTCCAGCAATGTGGGCACAAGAAAAAGGCGGCGCTCTGAAAGCATGGGCTGCGATCCAGCAATCGGTCAAAGACATGGAAACGGCTGTTCAATCGAAGAACCTTCACGCGATCCATGAGCCGAGCATGAAAATCAGGTCGCCGATCAGAACGCTGAAGGGACACAGCAGCATGCTGAGCGGGGACAAAGGTCAAAAGGTCAGCACGGCTTTGAAACAATTGGATAGTTCAGTCACTGATTTACACAGCGCGTCTGATGAAGGCAATCAAGCGAAGGCGGAAGAGGCGCTCAAAAGTGTTGAAAGCGCCTTTGACCAGCTGAAGGCCGAGGACCCTGATTCTGCCTTTAAAGGCATGTAGTAGATCCGGTCTGGATTGATTGAGCGCCGGTGGTCGAAAACCGCTGCCGCGTGCCCGGGGTTTTTGAGTTGTAAAAGGGATCTACAAAAGTAGGGTCGATAGGTCCTCATGAATTGGTTGACAAAGGCGAGATCTCTTAACGGGACAGTTGCCGTGGTGGCTGTTCTCGCCTGGTTGACTGCTACGAACCATTGCCTGTTAGGGCTGATGCATCAGCCCAAGAGTAAGACCGTTTCGACGTGTACGTGCGCGAATCATTCCGAAAAATCTGATGGCGCCGAACGCGGTTCGTCTGTCATGCTGGGCTGTTGCCAGGGGCTGCAGAGCTCAAAAATTGATCTAGCGAAGGCAAAGATTGAGCCGGTCTTAGTTGCCCTTCATTTGTTACCGACAGGGCATTTCATTTTACCAGAAGCTTCTCCCAACGTACTTCAGAATACAGAATACGATACCGGGCCTCCAGCGCCGGGCTTTTTCGTCGAGACGGTTCTCCAGCGTTCTCTTCGAGAGAATGCTCCTCCAATCGTGTCTTAGAGGAGGCTTCCTGCCTGCTCGGCAGGGCAGTCCCGTCGTTCGTGCGACCCGCAGGGCCGAGGGATTGTTTTGAGCTATCGCACTCGCGTTCTGTTCCACCAACGGGTGTGTATCCGAATGCGTCGATTCCAAGAACCTGTTTTGAGTCCATTACAACTTTGTCATGACCGAAATCGATCTTCTCCAAAAACCTGAATATATCCACGTCGTCCTAAATCACTTGCCGATTTACGGCACGATTTTAGCAGCCTTAGCCCTGGCGATCTCGCTTGTGCTCCGGAGCCGAGCTGCCCAGATAACGGCGCTCATTATCACACTCCTTGCCGGTGCTTCAGCGTACCCCGTCTTGGTGAGCGGACAGAGAGCGTACAAAGCAATCCGTGGCATGGCCGATGATGCCGGCGCCGAAGCGCTGGACGAGCACATGGATCGCGCTGAAAAGACTATCGGCGCCTTCTATTTTTTGGCCCTACTCGCGATCGCTGGTTTGCTCGTACCGATCAAGTGGCCAAAGACGAGCTTTCCCCTGGCTGCGGTGACGCTCGCGGCGGCCCTAATCTGTTCCGGGCTTGCTGTCTACATTGCGCAGGCCGGCGGCCAAGTACGGCATCCCGAATTTCGGCCGAGTGAAACTCCGACTCCGACTTCTGCACCCGATCACCAGGACAAATAATGAATCGATATTCTATATTGGCCGGCGCTTTGGGTCTTTTTTTGGGATGTGCAACGGCCCCTCCACCGCCGCTCACAGCGGATAACCCGGCTAGTCCATCAGCGCCTGAAGCCACTTTACGACCCCCTCGTAACCCGCTTGCAGCCGACGATCTTACGGCGAAAACTCGACAGATTTTCGCGGAAGCGGCTCAACGGCAGCAGGCGGCACCGACCCCCACGCCGCAACAAGGGCAAATGGATCAAATGCCAGGCATGAACATGCCCAAGGAATAACCCCCGCCATCATCAACTCTTACCATTTAATAGCACATGACCATTACAAGGCTTGTGACCTGTTCATCAATTTTGGCGATGATTTCGCCGGCCGGTTTTGCCCGCGACAAAGAAGGGGCGTTTCAAAGTGTCCAGCAATCGGTTCAGGAACGCAGCGGAAAAACTGTTCGTTGGGAAAAGGATCAAGCGGCGCATGAACAAGCTCTGCAAGACGCGCGCCAGCTTCTTCGCAAGCCTTTGACGGTCGATGTCGCCGTTCAGATTGCGCTTTTAAACAATCGCTCGCTGCAAGCGACATTCGAGGAAATTGGCCTTTCAGCCGCTGACCTAATAGAAGCTGCTACTATCCCGAATCCAAGGTTCGATTTAGCAATACGATTCCCGGATAAGCCGCCTTCCGGCACCTACATCGACTATGGCGCGGCCATTGACTTTCTAAGCATCATCATGATTCCGCTCAAAAAGCGGGTCGCAAAAGAGCAGCTAGAAGCGGCGGCTCTTCGGGTAGCGGATGCCACTCTTGAACTGGTCGCACAGGTCAAAAGCGCTTTCTATTCGCTGCAAGCTTCCCAGCAGCTCTTGAGCCGGTTCCATGTGATAGTAGATACTAACGTCGCTTCGCTGGATCTAGCCCAGAGACAGCATGAAGCTGGAAATATCACGGATTTGGCGCTGGCTCAGCAGCAGGCAAGCTATAGCCGATCCCGGCTGGATGTGGCCTCAACGGAGGCCGAAATCCGGCGAGATCGTGAGCGGTTAAATCGTCTGCTTGGATTGTGGGGCGCGGATACCGACTGGCAAATCGCCGGTGAACTGCCCGAGGTGCCGAGTTCAGACTTTCCCATGAGAGGCCTCGAACGCTTGGCCATATCCCAACGGTTGGACTTGCAGGCGGACTACCTCCAGGTCACGGGCCAGGTTACGAATCTTGGACTGACTAAAAGCTTCCGGCTCGTGGGGGCGTTGGATTTCGGGGTCAATAGCGAACGGGAAACAGATGCGCAAACCCGAACTGGGCCGACATTCGCAATCGAGTTACCGATCTTCAATCAAGGTCAAGCGCGGATCGCCAGAAGTGAAGCCGCTTTAAGGCAGGCGCAGGATAAATTCGAAGCATTGGCAGTTGACGTTCGCTCTCAGATCAGAGAGCTGCGGGACGAACTCACCAGCAAAAGAGAGATCGCTCGTTTCTATCGAGACGAGCTTTTGCCAGGCGAGCGTCGAATCCTCAAAGAAAGTCTCACGCAGTATAACGCGATGGAGATTCAGAATTTTGAGCTCTTTAGCACGAAAGCCGAAGAGGCGCGTACCGAGCGCGAATACCTTGAGGCGGTCAGGGATTACTGGATTAGCCGAGCGGAACTCGAACAAGCTGTGGGCGGTAATTTGAATCCGCGCCAACTGGAAGACGGCAAACGTGTTCTAAATCCAAGGCTGTCTAGGCCAGCCAAGAATAATTAACCAAGAAGCAAAAAGTTATGATATCTCGCCGCAAGTTCTTCTCTAACGCGGTTGTTACTGCAGGCGCAGCCGTGCTGGGCGCTACTACTGTTTCCGCAGAAGAAACGGAGCCTAGCCAACCGCACGAGAGTCCTCAGAAAATGAATGGAAACGCTCAATCGGATCAGCAGGACTATCCTCCTGGTGAACCCGGCAAAGACTATACTCCAGTCATCACGCCCAACGGATCTACGCTGCCCTTTAAAGTGATCGGAGGCGTCAAAGTTTTTCATCTCATCGCTGAAGAGGTTGATCACGAATTCGCGCCCGGGCTTCGCGCTCATTGCTGGGGCTTCAACGGTCAGGTTCATGGCCCAACGATTGAGGCTGTAGAAGGGGACAGACTGCGGATCTATGTGACAAACAAGCTACCTGAAAGCACGAGTATTCACTGGCATGGAGTACTCGTGCCAAACGGGATGGATGGTGTGGGAGGACTTAACCAGAAACCAATCGAGCCGGGCGAAACCTACAAATACGAGTTCCGACTTCGTCAACATGGAACGTGTATGTATCACTCTCACACCGACGACATGACGCAGATAGCGCTCGGGATGATGGGGATGTTTATCATTCACCCTCGCAACCCGACTAGTCCAAAGCCCGATCGCGACTTCGTGTTGATGTCAAGTGAATGGAGAATCGATGTAGGTACCATGCGTCCCGTCCCGACTGAAATGACAGATTTTAATGTCCTTACGTTTAATGGTCGTGCGTTTCCAAGTACTGCACCGCTAGTGGCTAAGTACGGTGACCGAGTTAGAATCCGGTTCGGCAATTTAAGTCCGATGGAGCATCATCCGATCCACCTGCATGGATTTTATTGGAAGATCATAGAAAAGGACGGTTTTCCACTCCCAGAGGCAGCCCAGGAGCCTGGCAACACGGCCCTGGTGGCAGTCGGCCAAACTAGAGCCGTAGAATTTATTGCGGACAATCC
>DASZHC010000174.1:0-5341 GCA_035938215.1 Chthoniobacterales bacterium | reverse complement strand
GGTTCAGTGACCGTGCGCACGCGTTTCGTAGGCAATCGACCCTTTGTCGAAGTAAAGCTCGGTACGCCGCGCGGAACGTCGCTGGAGTTGGCGCATCAGCTTACCGAGACCGTCGAAAAAGAATTGAGCGCCGAACTTGGTCACGCCGAAGCAATCGTCCACGTCGAACCGACGGCCACGCCGAATGAACCGCGCGCAGCAATCGTGCGCGCCATCGCCGATCGTCTCTGCCTGCGAGTTCACAATCTTAATATTTATCTCGTAGGCCGGGAAATACGCGTCGAGCTTGATCTTGAGTTACCCAATACCCTTTCCCTTTCTGAGGCGCATCGACACTCTGAATCCCTCGAAGCGGCGATCGCCCGTGAGGTCCCCGGAATAGTCAAGGTAACGGTCCATCTCGAGCCACGCGATGAGGATCCCAGGCCGGCCGTGCGCCACTCGCCGTCGACGCAGCGTGTTCAGGAAGCGTTATCAAAACTTCCCGAAGCGAAGAATGTAAGGCTCCAGGATGTACTGGTAACGGATGATGGATTGGTTGTGACGCTGGAGAAGAGGTTCCCGGGTACGACACCGCTGTTCGAAACTCATGAAATGATGGCCGGCCTGGAAAGAGCCTTGCGAATGTCCGTCCCCGATGTGGTGCGAGTGCACATTAATCCCGAGGTTGCATCATCAGGACGGGGAAATTGAGGCCGAGGCAAGCGCGATTCGGATACGCGGACGGCTGCATTCAAAAGGACTCCGAAAACAGTTGCGCACACGATATCTTGATAGCTAGATAAAACTGTGACTGATTCTCGCATCGATTCGGCCGATCTTTCCGGTGCCCATCTTTGGCTGATCTTTATGAAGTCTTACCACTCCCTGAGAGAGGTGGACGCGCGCAGCATTTCCGCTTCCGGCCTTGGTCTGACCGACTTTGCGATACTGGAGATGCTTTTGCACAAAGGCCCGCTTCCGGTGAACACGATCGGACGTAAGATCATGCTCACGAGCGGATCCATCACCACAGCGATCGATCGTTTGGAAAAAAAACGCTTCGTGCGGCGGCAGCGCTGCCCGAAAGATCGGCGCGTCACTTTCGTGCAACTCACAGCAACAGGCCGCAGGTTAATCGAAAGGATCTTTAAAGTGCATTCAGAGCACTTGGAAAAAGCTTTTGAACCGTTATCGGCAACGGAACGAACAGCGCTGGAAACCCTTTTGAAGAAGATCGGCAAACATTCCGAAGCACTTTCGCATGCGTGGGGCTAAAAAATTAATTGAAAAATATCTTGATGCCATGCAGCTTGATGACAAGATATTCGGCGAAATTCTCCTGTTCCCTTAACCCGCTCAATCGTTCCTATGGCTAAATTGCTCTATATCGAGGCCTCTCCAAGAAAAACGCGTTCCAAGTCAATCGAAGTCGCCAAAACCTTCCTCGAGACGCTTCGCAGCGAGCATCCCTCCCTTGAGGTCGATGTGCTCGATCTTTGGACAACAGAATTGCCGAGATTCGATGGCAGTGTCCTCGACGCGAAGTACGCCATTATCCATGGACAGCAGCATACGGCCGAAGAGGCCCAGGCATGGCGTCAGGTCGAGAATGTGATTGCTCGTTTCAAGGCGCCGGATTGGTATCTGTTCTCGTTGCCGATGTGGAACTTCGGTCTCCCCTACGTCTTGAAACACTACATCGATGTGATCGTCCAACCAGGCTTGACCTTTAGCTTCAGTCCCGCCGAAGGTTACTCCGGCCTTGTCAAAGGAAAAAAAGCCGCAGCCGTGTACGCTCGCGGCGGCGCATACGGTCCCGGTTCCGGGGCAGAAGGATACGATCTCCAAAGCAGGGCGCTCGCAGGGATTCTCGGCTTTGTCGGCGTCACTGATCTGACCAGTATTTTTATTGAACCAACAATCGCCGAACCCGCCCAGGTTGAAGCGACCGTCGCAAAAGCTAAAGAACGCGCCGCAGCCGTCGCCAGAGAGTGGGCTGTCTAGCCCGCAATAGTCACCTGAAAGGCGCAGCCACGAGCTCATTGCGCCCGGAAATCATTTGCGATCCACCGGGTTCCGGCGAATTGAAATGGGCATGATTGCGTTCGTTACCGGAGCATCTTCGGGATTTGGCGCGGCAATCGCTCGGCGGTTCGCAGAGGATGGATGCCGTGTGGTTGCCGCCGCGCGCCGTGTGGATAAGATTGAGTCGCTTAAAAAAAAGTTCGGTGACTTGATTTTGCCCTTGGCACTTGATGTTCGGGATAAATCCGCCGTTGAAGCTGCGATAGCCAGCCTTCCTGCGGACTTTGCGGAGATCCGGATTCTCGTCAATAACGCCGGGTTATCTTTGAACCTTGAGCCGGCGAACAAGGTGGCGATCGAAGACTGGGAAACAATGGTTGACACCAACATTAAAGGCCTCCTTTATTGCACGCGCCTGATCCTGCCCGGCATGGTCGAGCGTAACGCAGGTCATGTGGTCAATATCAGTTCGGTTGCCGCATTCCACGCCTATCCCGGCGGCAACGTGTACGGTGCCACCAAAGCCTTCGTGACTCAATTCTCTCATAACTTGAGGGCCGACCTTTTGGGGACCGCCGTTCGGGTGACCGATATCGAGCCTGGACTCGCCGAAACAGAATTTTCGATTGTGCGGTTCAAAGGGGACGAAAACCGCGCCTCAAACGTGTATGACGGGACAAAACCGTTAACCGCAGAGGATATCGCAGACGCTGTTCACTGGGTAGTCACGCGGCCGGGGCACGTGAATATCGACACGATCTCGATGATGCCCGTTTGCCAGGCATTCGCGCCCCTGGCGATTCATCGGGGCAAGTCGAAGTAGAAGGGGAAAAGGGGGGAGGCGCGAGATCGGCCGGCTGGGAGATCCGGCCCTACCGATCTCGCCGCCGTGCAGACGGCCCCCTGGGAGATGCGACACTATCAATCTGCCTCGCAATAGCGATCGCGTCTGACTTCATGGATACAGCCCGCTTTCGCCCTGTTCGAAGATATCGACGATCTGACTCGGCTTTTCTGCTTGCTGTAGGCGCCGGCGCAATTTTTCACTTCGAAAAACGCGCATGAGCGTGCCGACCAAACGAAGATATTCGGCATCCATTGTTCCCGGAATACCAAGCACCGTGACAAAATGAATCATGCCATCCGGCTCGGCTACCGGCTCTTTGAGCCTGCCAAATGCCATTACCATTCCGGTCACAGAGGATGTTCGGGCATGCGGCACCGTGACCCCATATTGGAGATTGATCTTCGCGTTTGCGTCCCGCTCCTTCAGCGTCCGAAAGAATCGCGGCCAATCGGCAACCCTTGTATCTGATCGCAGCGTCTCCGCAACCCGGCGAATCGCTTCATCCCGCGACCCTGAATCCAGATTAAGCAGTATGTGATCCGGCAACAGCGTCCCTCGCAGTTTGATCATATAGCGCTACCGCTCCAGCGCAGTTTGGTCCCAAGAATATCGGAAAATGTCAGGTTCTTTGGCAGCAGCAACGGCAACTTTTCTCGTGCCGCCTGGACAGTAACAACATCGCCCGATTGAATATGAGCGGGTTCATGTCCGTCGATGCAGACTGAAAGACGTTGCGCCGGACGACTCAGGCGGAGCCGAATCAAAGATTGATGGGGTACAATCACGGACCGATTTGTGAGTACATGCGGACATATCGGCGTGACGACGAACACAGCAGATTCCGGCACCACAATAGGACCGCCGGCGGAAAGTGAGTACGCAGTCGAACCCGTTGATGTCGCAATCACCAGACCGTCGGCGTTGTATTCGGTCAAATGCGTCTCACCGATAAAAACGTCCAACCGGATGAGGCGCGAACGTTCGCCGCGGGTGATGACGATGTCGTTCAACCCAAGTTGCGAAAAAACGGTCTTTCCTTTTCGCTCGATCGATCCCTGCAACAGTGTCCGTTCGTCGACGCGATAGTCCCCGGTTGCAAGAGCTTTTGCCGCGACGGCAAATTCCGGCCCGCCAAAACAGGTCAAAAATCCGAGGGAACCAAAGTTGATACCCATCACCGGTTTTGTTTTTCCGTGCAGATCGCGAACAAGTCGCAGCAATGTGCCGTCTCCCCCGAGCGCAACGAACAGGTCGACACTTGAAAACAGTTCATCGAGCGGCTGACCCGACTGTCCCACGAGCCTCGCCGCGTTCTCTTCCAGGAGGAAGTCGACGCTGTGCTGGCGTAATTCGTACAGCAGCGCCTTGAGCGACGCTTCTGCTCCTGGTCTGCGCCAATGAGCATAAATCCCGAGACTTAACGAAGACATGCTAGAAATTCCCTATTTCCTTTGGCGCCGGCGATGGGCGAATCAATGACCCCCGCCCATTCGCGTCCCAACCGCTCAGTGGCAAAGCGCTTGATTTTCAAAACCGCATCCTGGCGCAGCTGTTCGTCTCGAACGATGCCGCCTTTTCCGATCTTATGCGGCTCCAGTTCAAATTGAGGTTTGATTAACGCGATCAGCGCTCCTTCGTTTTCCACGCAGCTGAGGATAGAAGCCAAAACAAGCGTGAGCGAGATAAAAGAGACATCAGCGACCGCAAGCCGCACAGTCGTTCCGATAACTCTCGGAGCCAGTGTACGGGCGTTAAGGCCTTCGTAGACTTCTACTCTGGGATCGCTGCGAATTTTCCACGCAAGTTGGTTATGACCAACATCAACGGCGATGACCTTTCCGGCGCCGCGTTGAAGCAGACAATCGGTGAATCCCCCAGTAGAGGCTCCGACATCCAGACAAACAAGGTCTTTCACGCCTATCCCAAAAAAATCGAGGGCGGCTTCCAGTTTGTGCCCTCCTCTGCCTACGTACTTCTCCTCCCCAACGATCCGTATAGCCGCATCTCCTTTTATAAATGTTCCCGGCTTATCGATCACCCGTTCGTCAACAAGGACCTGCCCCGCGAGTATGAGTCGTTGTGCGCGTTCCCGCGAATCGACATAACTCCGCTCGAAAAGCAGTTTGTCGATTCGTGTCCGCTTCGGCTTGCCCATTTGAATGCGTTTCGGTTGTGAGCCAATTTAAGACTTGATAAACAGCGGAAACCACCAAATCTAAGCGGTTCCTGTTGTCAGAATTCGTCTATGTCGTCTGAAGAACTGAAAGAGCAAATAAAAGAAATGCTCGTCACAAACCTGATGCTGCGCACGCCCAAGGAGGAGATCACCGATGACCTGCCTCTTTTCGGCCCTGACGGTCTTGGGTTGGACTCAATTGACGCGCTGCAGTTGGTTGTAAGCATGGAGAAGACTTTTGGAGTGGGAGTGCCGAACTCAGAGACCGCGCGTGTTGCTCTGGCTTCAGTGAATACGATCCACGATTATAT
>DASZHC010000173.1:0-8501 GCA_035938215.1 Chthoniobacterales bacterium | reverse complement strand
CGGAGTTGATGAAGAAAAGCTGCGGGCGAAAGCCTGAATTCGAGTTCTTTCCTGGATTGAGATATCAGCCATTCGACATCCAGCCATTGTGCTGCGTGATCGATTGCTCCCTCGATTCGCTCGAGATCGTCGACCGGGACTTCGGAACTCAGTCCATGCAGTCGAGTCGCGGTGTCGTAACTATTTGTTTCAACGCGCAGGAGGGGAAGCCCGGTCTCAAACGCGGGCCGACAAAACTCGATGATGCGTTCGTCTGGATGCGTATCACCAGTGAGAATCAAAGCGGCAACCGGGATCTGGCTCAGGGCTGCAATCGCTATCGCAATGATCGTGTCGCTTCGATCTGCGGGTGTCAGGAGGATCGCCCCTGGGGTGAGTGTATGCAGCAAGTTCGGAACGGTTCGGGCAAGCAAGTGCGTCGATTTTACTCTGCGCTTCTCCATATCTCCCGCGCTGAGAACTTTGGTATTCAGGTGCCGTTGGATGTCGATCGTACGACAGTGCGTCAATTCCGGGCTTTGAGGAACGACTCCGATGAGGTGCAGTTGATCGCGCTGGAGCAGGCGACTTTCCGACCGATATCGATTGATCAAGGACTGCAACCTTTCATCTTTCTCGATCGGATGCCGATTGACGATCACGCCCAAGATTTTCTCCACGCCCCCGAAGAGCTTTGCATCATATTCGACCAGGTCGTCGACTTGACCCGTAGTTTTGTCTGCGCGAGATGCCACAAGGATCACTTGGGCGTTTAACGTCTTCACCAGTTCCTGGCTGACCAGTCCCAGGTAAGAATCGCCCGCGGCGGGGAGCAAGCCTTCGACGACTACGACATCGGCGGATCCAGTCGATTCATGGTAGGCGGCTATGACGTTGCCCATCAAAGCGTCCAATCCTTGCTCCGCAATTGTCTTGGTCGCGACTGCGAAGGGAATCGGATCCGCCGGCCGCAGCGTCGTGGTTGCACGGACAAAATGGGTTGATCGATCGGGGCTATCACCCGTGCCTCTTTGGGCAATTGGCTTGAAAAAAGCGACGCGAATTCCGCGTCGATCCAGGGCACTGACCAGACCAAGGGCAATCGTCGTCAATCCGACATTAATGCCAGCGGGGGCGAGAAAGAATGCATGCTTCATGACGTAAGCCGAGCGGTTTCCCGCGCGATCATAAGTTCTTCATTTGTTTGATGACAAGGCAAAGCAGGCCCGATTGAGCCGTTATGCGTCCACACGTGCTCAATCCCATTGTCGTGTCGACAGATCGCCCGTCGCGTACGGCGGTTGCGCTGCACCCGTTCCCGAGGTGAGCCGAGATGAACTGGGCCCGGTCCAGAACGGAGAATTTAAGCGAAGAACTCCCGCTGTTGATTACGAGTATCTCCGAAGGGGGGGTAGACACGATAGGAAGAGTGACTGAAGTTGGCCCTCGGAGTCAATCCCTGGAGGATCCTGTAGACGGAACTTCTCTGAAAGTGAAAGGGCGGGGCGACTCGCCCGAGGGGGAAATTCTGGGGACCAGAAATGATTAGTCGGACGGCACGGAAGCCGTCCCTCCCCATGAAAAACGAACATCGGCGAATAGCGACGGAAGTCACTCCTAACAATCCGTATTCAAACTACTGTCACAAATTCGTTGCAATTCAAAACCTTTATGGAAAACGAGACGTTTTTTGGAGCCCTTGATCGGTAAGGCACTCCCGCCTACGTTAGTTCCCACTTTTTTGGCTTCCGATGAATGTTTTTGATCTTCCGCCGATTAACGCGACCCTTAACGGTTTGAGTACCTGCTTCATAGCAGTCGGATGGACCGCAATTCGGCGCGAGCACAAGAGGCTTCATATCGCCTGTATGATCACAGCGCTGGTTTGTTCAATCGCTTTTTTGAGCTGTTACCTGACTTATCATTTTGGCTTGATCAGCGCCGTCGGAGAGGGCTCGGTGAAATTCACCGCAGAAGGCTGGGTGCGTCCTGTTTACTATATCATCTTGATTACGCACCTCTTGCTGGCATTTACGATCCTGCCGCTTGTCACCATCACCGTGATACCGGCGTTGCGGGCCCGATTTGATCGACATCGCAAATTTGGACGCTTTACCATGCCGATCTGGCTTTATGTCTCGGTCACAGGCGTGGTTGTTTATTTTATGCTGTATCAATGGTATCCCTCAACGCATTTCGACGAGCTTAAAAAGCGGTTCGAACTGAGGACGCTCAAATAAGAAAATGACTGCCGAAGCGCCAGGAATTCTTGAAAAGCAAAATCGATTGCAAATGAGCCAAGTTTTTTCCGTGTCCCTGCATCAACCATCACATGGCCTTGTTTTTCAAGGATTCTACAGCGAGGCCGCCTCGTCCATTGGCGCTGCTCTCAACGCGGTTTTGAGATCCTTACATCTCGCCGGTCTGGGGTGCGGCCTCGCCCGGATATCTCAATTACGCCTGGGTTACGCGGTCCTCCTTTGGATTCCCATCTTTCTGACTTCCTGCAACAACGACAAAATAGAAGTTTATCGAATACCAAAGGAGAACCTAAACGTCGCGATGGAACGGGGTAACCTGGCCCCGCCGGCTCCTGGGCATCCGGCGCAATGGTTGAAACCGGATGGGTGGAGCGAACAACCGGTCTCCGAAATGCGGCTTGGGAGCTTTAAAGTCGATGGATCGGATGGAACGTCGGCGGACATCTCTGTGGTCGTCTTCCCCGGGGAGGCTGGTGGTTTGGTTTCGAACATTAATCGATGGCGGGGTCAACTGGAATTGCCGCCTCTGGAAGAAAAACAACTTCCAGAAACGATCCAGCAGACAGAGATCCAGGGTGCGCCTGCCTTTTTCGTCGATCTCCAGACCCCGGAGAATTCTTCCAAACCTTCGCGGATTCTAGGCGCCGTACTCCAAAGGCCCGGCCGTACCTGGTTTGTCAAAATGACTGGCTCTCCTACGCTTCTCGAGAGCCAGCGGCAAAAGTTTTTTGATTTCGTAAATTCTTTCCGATTCAATGATTCGGACCAATCCGGAGTGCCCCCTTCTCCCCCCAGACAGAAATCAACGAATGACGAGTAAGATCGTTCAGTTGCTCAAGCCGTTTACTTCCCCGAAATTGACCATCTTCTGCCTGGGATGCGCCATGGTCCTGGTTTTTCTCGGAACGATCGACCAAGTTAATATCGGCGTTTACGAAGCGGAAAATCGCTATTTTAGAAGCTTCTTTCTTTTCTTCACGCCACCTCACATGGACCTGAGAATTCCCTGGTTCCCGGGGGGTTACATCGTCGGAAGTCTGCTTTTGGTAAATCTTTTGGCAGCTCACGCCGCCAGATTCAGATTGAGTTTGAAAAAGATAGGCATCGTATTGCTGCATTCAGGCCTGATTTTACTGTTGGTCGGCCAATTGTTTGCCGATCTCTTCGTCGATTTGGAAAGTCAGTTGCGTCTGGATCAGGGCGAGACCAAGAATTATTCGGAGAGCTTTTATTTTGATGAGTTGGCTGTGATCGATACGAGCGGGGCAGACTCGGACCAGGTGATTTCGATTCCGGCTTCCCGGCTGTCCAAGGGAAGCAGGATTGATTTGCCCGTCGACGGTCTCCGTATCGTAAGTAACGATTATTACCCCAACTCGGCCCTTATCAGCCCCAGCCAGTTGCCACAACCCGGCTATCCGCACCTTCCGGTCGGTCCGATGGCGGTGGCTGTACAGTTGGAAAAAACCTACAAGCAAAATGAACGCAACCTACCCGCGGCAGACTTGTCGGTTTTCAAAAACGATAAATTGATTGGCAGTTGGCGTCTGGCCGCGGGATTCCCTCGCCCTATCAGCTTTCAGGCAGGCGTCAAAAAATACGAGGCCGTGCTCCGACCAAAGCGGTTTTATAAGCCGTTTGCAATCACCCTGATTCAATTTCGCCATGATCGATACGCTGGAACCGATATCGCAAAGAACTTTTCCAGCCGGATCCGGTTACTTGATCCATCGAGGCACGAAGACCGCGAATCTCTGATTTTCATGAATAACCCGTTGCGGTACCGAGGGTTCACTTTTTATCAGGCAGGCTTTGATAACAATGATCAAACTACTGTTTTGCAGGTTGCAAAGAACCCGAGTTGGCTCGTGCCCTATATCTCCTGCGCGCTGATCGTGATCGGGATGCTGCTGCAGTTTGGCATGCACTTGCTAAGCTTTGTGAAACGTCGAGTAATTGCATGAAAAGGCTAATCCCCTGGATCTTAGGACTGGTTCTTGTTGTTTGGGTAATTTCCAGGATGCTGCCTCCGAAGGATGCGCATGGGCTGGATCTGAATGGCTTCGCCAAACTGCCAGTCCTCGTCGGCGGGCGGGTCATGCCAATGGACACGCTTGCGAGGCTGTCGCTTTCCGGGATGAATCACCATGGCACCTATACCACGGCGGGTAGGATGGTAGAGCAGCCGAGCCAGGGATTGCTGGATGTCATGATGATGCCCGAGCACTCCGATACGGCCAAGCTGTTCGAGGTTAGCAACCAGGAAATCGTCGATCTTTTCGGCTCTCAGGACGCAAAAGGACAATTCGTTTCTTATTCGTTTAACGACCTAAAACCCTATTTTTCAGAGATCGAGAAGCAGGCGGCCATGGCGACTCAGGCGGATTCGGAAACGCGAAATCCGTTCCAGCGCGGAATTCTCAAACTACGGGACAGTCTGCGACTTTATTTGCAGCTTAAGAACACGATTCAAGCTGAGGATTCTCCGGATTTCGGCAAAGAAATCGAAGCCTTCCAAATGGTGATTCAACCCGGTATCAAAGCGGTGCGGGACCGTGACGCCGGGAAGCTGTTCGACAACCAGGATTTCGAGCGGATCGTATTGTTTACCCAGCGGTACCAAAACCTCTCTCAGGCGAAGTATGCCTTTGCGATTCCGAGTCCTCAGGTACCGGAGGAAAACGATGGCTGGCAGCATGTGTCGCAAGCGCTATTGAGCGCCATTGGTCACGGGCAAGTGCCGTACCCGGTTCTGGCATACTGCAGGATGATCTCCGCGTACCGGAGCGGTGACATCGTAGGGTTCAACGACGTCGTTCGGGAGTATAGCGATTACCTGTCAAAGACGATTCCCCAAAAACTCGACCGGGCAAAGATCGAGTTTTTGTTTAACCATGCGCAGCCGTTTCTGCAAGCGATGGCCTTATATGTCATTGCGTTAGTCCTTGGGCTGCTCTCCTGGCTCTTTTGGCCAAAGACACTCGGCAAAACAGTGATCATTCTGCTTGTCGGGGCATTTCTAATTCATACGGCGGGATTGATCGTGCGCATGTATCTCCAGGGTCGGCCGCCCGTGACGAATCTCTACAGTTCCGCTATCTTTGTGGGTTGGGCTTCTGTCATGCTCTGCATTTTAATGGAGCGCTTCTATCGAAACGGAATTAGTAGCGTCTGCGGCGCGGTGATTGGGTTTGGCACCCTGCTGATTGCGCATAATTTGCAACTGGACGGCGACAGTTTGGAAATGTTGCGGGCAGTGCTGGATACAAATGGCTGGCTCGCAACGCACGTCGTCGGTGAGGCATTGGGATATTCGGCGATGTTCCTCGCCGGCTTGATCGGAATTATTTACATTGTGCGCGGCGTGTTCACGAACTCGTTTGATGAAGCGACCTCGAAATCACTTGGCAGGATGATGTATGGGGTGGTGTGTTTCGCAACGCTGTGCAGTCTTGTTGCGACGATTTTGGGTGGCATATGGGCGGATCAATCCTGGGGACGATTCTGGGGCTGGGATCCAAAAGAGAACGGAGCTCTTCTTATCGTCTTGTGGAACGCGATTATCCTGCACGCGCGCTGGGGAGGGTACGCTCGCGAACGCGGATTGGCTGTCATGACGGTGTTTGGCAACATCGTGACCAGTCTGTCCTGGTTTGGGGTCAATATGCTTGGCGTCGGTCTGCATTCTTACGGCTTCATGGATCAGGCGTTCGGGCCTTTGCTGGCCTTTGTTGTGAGCCAGTTCGTGGTCATGGCGATCGGTTGTGTCTCGCTCGAACACTGGCGCGGCATCAAGGCGCGCGGTCGTCGTAAGGAGTCGGACATTCCTGTTTTAACGACGGACGCTGTGCAACCTTGATCTTTCCAGACGTTCGTCGTTTCATTTCGGTGAACCAATGGCGGTCAAACCGGACATCCTCGTAATCGGCAGCTCAAATACCGACATGGTCGTTTTCTGCGACCGTTTGCCGAAACCCGGAGAAACAATTCTTGGAGGACAGTTCCAGATGTTCGGTGGCGGCAAGGGCGCCAACCAGGCGGTAGCGGCCGCGCGGGCAGGAGGGCATGTCTCTTTTCTCGGAGCCTACGGAGCAGATACATTCGGTACCGCAGCAAGAGACCGGCTTTTGAAAGAAGGAATCAATGTCGACTATTTTCAGTGTGTTCGGGATGCCCCGAGCGGGGTCGCTCTCATTCTTGTAGACGGCGTGACTCGCGAAAATCTGATTGCGGTGGCAAAATCCGCAAATGATGCAGTTGATTCGGCAATGGTTTCTGATGCGCGTAGTGCGTTTGAGCGTGCCTCCGTGGTCATATCTCAACTGGAAATCCGGGATGGAGCGATCGAAGCTGTGGCGCGCAATTGCCATGATTTGGGCAAACCGTTTCTATTGAATCCTGCGCCCTCGCGCCTTTTGCCGAAGCAGATCTACGAAAGTTTGCACATCATCGTTGTTAACGAACACGAAGCCAGAGATGTCACCACCAAAACGGATCTCAAGGAGTCCGTCCACTGCCTGCACGAATTGGGATGCAAAAACGTCGTTGTAACTCTTGGGTCCAAGGGGGCGATGTTCTCCGAAGGAATGAATCTAGAATTTATTGGGGCCCCCAAGGTACGTCCGGTTGATACGACTGGGGCAGGGGATTGTTTTGTAGGCTGGCTTGGTGTCGGGATAGCCGAAGGACTTTCATTAAAGTCGGCAACGGAACGAGCTTGCAGGGCGGCATCGCTAAAGGTAACCCGCGAAGGGGCTCAAAGCGGTATGCCGTACCGTCACGAGGTTTTGGGCGACAGAAACTAGCAAAGGTCTTTTAGCAGGGGGCTGGAGGGGCGTACGCAGAAGCCATTGCTGGCCGATCCCCTGGAGCTGGAGGGTGTCCGCTCCGTCGGCGCCGCTTGGTGCTACGGTCGCGTGAGCGCGACGTTATCCCAAAGCCAGGCTGCAAGGTTTTCAAAGGTGAAATCGTTGGCCTCGTGGAGCCGGGCGACGAAAGCGTACGCCGATTCGGCATCGGCCGTGATACGCGCGCCGTTAATGGCTAAAAAGGTGTAGGTCGTCGCAAAAGCTGTCCTCTTGTTGCCATCGATGAAGGTATGGTTCTGGGCGAGGCTCTCCCAGAGGGCGGCGGCCTCGTCGATGAGGTCAGCGTAATAGCCAGTCTGCGGCCGGTAGAGGGCGGCTTCGAGCAGGCCGCGATCACGGACACCGGGCAATCCGCCGTAGCGCTCTATCTGGTCATCATGGATGGCGAGCACTTCGGTGAGGGTGAGATAGTCGGTCATTCAGCGAGCTTCTTGTAGAGGCTGCCGAATTTTTCATGGCTGGCGAGATACGCGGCCATGACGTGAGGGCGCGGCCGGGCGTTCCGGTGCTTTTCGACCAGATCGGAAAGCGCCTCGTCGACAAGAGCCTGTATCTGCCGCCCTTCTTCGCGGGCGAGGGCGCGGATGGCGATGAGGATATCGGTATCGACCTGCGTTGCGAATTTTTCCCGTGGCACGAAAGCGCGTCCTTTTCTATCTATCTACGGTATCATGACAAATCATGAAACGTCAAGAAACCGCAGGAAATTCACCGCGCTGTGCCTGCTATTCAGCCAGCAATTTTTCCACATTATCCACGCAGATCTGGGACCAGGTCTCCAGTGTATCGCGCTCTGCGCGCAACTGTTCGGGCGTCAAAAATTCGATGTTGAGAATCATGCTTTCTCGTTTTTCCGCGACGGGATATGGCAATTCGAAGATATGAACGACGCCAAGGTGCACCTGGCCCACCTCGTTGGAATCGTCGTTAATCAGGGCCCCGATTCTGGTGTGCTTTGGGCGTTCAACAATGAGTTCTTCGAGAATCTCGCGTTGCACACCGGCAAGGTAGGCCTCCATGTCCAATGCGAAGAGCCCCTCATCATTGTCGTTCATGTGACCGCCAATCCCGATCGATCCCTTCGCTACCAGGCGCTGTTCCCCCGATTTTTTACCGCGCTTATACCGGAGAATTTTACCGGCGCTGGCCAGGATTGTGTACGGAATAATCTGTTTCAGACTGGGATCGTTTTCTGCCGATGATCGAGGAGCGAAAAAATTGTTTTCCCGAGCGAGCATCGCGGGCAAATAACGATCTACATCAAACTGCAATCCTTGGAACATCCCGAGCGATTCCAGCAACGATCGGCGAACGACGAGCACCATTTCCTCTTTCATACGGGACCAGGATGTTAAACCAAAATCCTGTAACTGATCGACAAATTCCTTAGATA
>DASZHC010000172.1:0-3776 GCA_035938215.1 Chthoniobacterales bacterium | reverse complement strand
TTTTCCTGTTTGCCTGTAATCCGTCCAGAGTCGATGCAGAGCGCGTAGATCACTTCCTCGCAATGTCCTGTGGAAACTTAGTCACCCCAACCGCGGCGAAAAATCCGTCAGCGTCAAAAACGTCGAGTCAATCTTCTCCACCAATTTCCCATTCTCTTCGGATTTCGCCTTCACGCGCTTCCACTCCGGATCGTCCTGGAAGGCCTTCCAGTTCGCTGCCGCCGCTTCCCGACTCGGATGCTCCAGAATGTAAAAGAAGGTGCTGCTTTTCACCGGTTCGTCCAGCGCAGTCCAATACGCTACACTCTTGATTCCATGGTCCGCAAAAAGCTTCATCGTGTGGTCCCGGAAGCGGGCTACCAGGTTCTCTATCTTTCCGGGGACCACGTGATAAATCCGCAGTTCATACACCACAGTTGATTCTCCCATCGCGCCACCTTGCTCTCTCTCCCCTCTTGCCAAACTCTCATGCGCAACTGAAGCGAACGTCGATTTCATCGCCTCTGCTATCTCGCAGGGCGCCAGCACCGCCAACGGCGCCGCCATCAGCAATGTTCGTCTCTTCATTCCGGAATTCTACCGGATCATTAGAAACCGAAAACTTGTTCGTACCGGTCCACACTAAAGCTCGGCGAGAGCTTGATGCACCATAGTCACGGAAGTAGCTCCTTCGCCAACGGCCGAAGCCACCCTTTTGACACTTCCAGCCCGGACATCGCCTACTGCGAACACTCCTGGTAGGCTGCTTTCCAGCATCAGGGGCGGGCGCGAAAGCGGCCAAGGAGGATTCCGGTCTGGGTCAATAGCCAGTGGTAGATCGCGTCCGGTGAGGATAAAGCCCTTCTCATCAAGAGCGACACGGCGTCGCAGCCAGTTGGTATTGGGCGAGGCGCCAGCCAATATGAAGAGGTGTCCAGATTGATTGCGCATTTTGGTTCTCTCCTTTTATTAGGCGCGTTCAGCGCGAGCGACGGGCATCAAGGCTGAACGGTCCTGCACCGAACTGAGAAATCAGCAGGGCGCCGCCGAGCATGGAGACGTTCTTCATGAACAGAATCATTTGGATTTGCGCCATCATGGGATCGGTTACGGTCCAGAACTTATGCATCATCAAGCTGACAGGGACCAGGAAAAGCACAATGAGCCAGGCGCCCAGTTTTGCGCGATAACCTAACAAGATGCTCAAGCCGCCGGCAATGGCCAGCACGCCGGAAAGTGGAACCGCGATCGCAGCCAAAGGCACGCCTTGCGAAGCCGCATAGCCGATGGTTTGCTTGCTAAAATGATTGGCTCCAGCCATCAGGAAAATCAGCGCGAACAAAAACCGTCCCAAAACGACTACCGCTCCCTGCCAAGAGCTTATTGCCCCCACATGTTTGGAAATTGCGATCGAATTCGTTGCCATGTACTTCCTCCTTTGCTTGTTGAATCTGCCTACGAGCAACCGCGCAAACTAAGTTCGTTTGCTCCGGCGAAATCGATTTCCTCCTGTTTTCAACCAGCGTGCTGCTGGGCGTTCTTTGGAGCCGGGAAATTCACCTGAGCCCACGCCGAAAACTTCGTTGGCTGCCGGCCTGCGATCTTGTTTGCGAGCGCAATCGAGTCGCGCGAATCGGAACCTAAGTACGTGTGCGTCTGGAAGTAATCGAACATTTCCGCTATCTCGGCGGCCCCAGGAAAAAGACCGGCGAAAACTTCCTTCGGCACTTGGTTGAAAGAGAAGTTGTGAGCCTGTCGATTTAGCGTATCGATGATTTCATTGAAGCTCATGAAATCGCCGACTAGGGGCAGATACTCGCCGTGGCCGGCCTGATCGGGGTGTGCGAATGCTCCGGCCACGATGTCGCCAAGTTCCGTAATGTCCCCCATGTGAATGCTTCGCACAGTTGGATCAAGCGGGAGAGCCCAGCTCATGGATCCGTCAGTCTGTTTTTGCGGAGCAAGAACGCCGATAAGGTTCTGATAGTAGAAAGGCGCGATGACGAACGTATGATTCGCAAACCCGGCTTCTTTCACTATCCGATCAGCCTTGGCCTTGCCGGTAAAGTGAGGAACGTGGAACTTGCCGCGGCTGATCGCTTCCACATCAGGCAACGTGGACCAGACAAAGTGTTTAACGCCTGCATGCTTGGCTGCGCGTAGCGCCGCGGTCGCCTGCTCGACCTCGTCGGTACCTTCTTCCCGAAAACTAGTGACTAGAAATACGCCATAGGCCCTTTCAAATGCAGCCGCAAGGGTTTCGGGGCGATTCAAGTCCGCCTGGATGACTTCGTCGGCGAGTTCGCGATGCTTGGCCGGATTGCGAGTCATGGCGCGTACCTTGAATTGATTGCCGGCTTGAAGGGTGCGTACTACGGCGCCTCCCTGTTGCCCTGTTGCGCCGACTACGGCGATGAGTTTCTTATTTGTGCGTTCCATATGCAGAGTGCCTCTCTTTCCACTGTCTATTGATGTCAATTCTATTGATATAGATACATAGTGCTGGACATCGGTTATATAAAAAGGGCAAAATAGTTTCGTCATGGATAAGACCTCGCGAGACCCGATTCACTGTTGGCTGCTATTGGTGAAGGCCTTTCAGGCGGCTTCGAAATATCTCTATGCGGGACTAGCGGAGACTGGAATCGACGACACCGATTTCCGGATCCTTGAGGCCCTTTTGAACAAAGGGCCTTTGCCGGTGAATACGATCGGCCCAAAAGTGCTTCTGACCCCTGGTTCGATCAGCACGGCCGTGGACCGCCTCGTCGAAAGGGGCTTGGTAAGCCGGGTCGAGAGTTCTGAGGATCGGCGCGTCCGCGTCGTGTCGCTCACACCAAAAGGCAAAAGATTGATCGCGCCGGTCTTTCGGAAACACGCCGCCGAAATTAAAAGGGTCTTTGCCGATGCGAACCCGAAAGAGTTGCGAGCTCTTAAAACGACATTGAAAAAGATTGGGAAGCGCGCTGAGAGTCTGGGGGCCGGAGCCAATCCAAAGTGTTTAAGCCAAGGATGACATAGCGGCGTAGTGCACCGATCAATCGAAATGAAAGTCGTCTTGGAGAAGAGACGTAAATGCAGATAGGAATCGACAGTTTCGCAGCATCTATTTCCGACCCGGCCACAGGTCTCAATGCACAGCAAGGAGGGCAGGGTAGAAGCTATCGGCCGTGACAGCGTGGGATTCTAACCAATGACGGGGCAGCGTTCTAACCAGCATCGACCAAGCTTTCACTCGCAGCGATTTCCCGTAGCAACAAGACAAACCGAATCTTCTCCTTCCGAGACGAAACGGTTGTTCCCACGACGCAAGCTCGAGGTCCTTGAAACGATGGTGGACGAGATCGGATTCGAACCCAGCCGATCTCATTGCGAACGACGTAGGAAACCAATAGGAGCCCTGAATTATTAGTTTACTTTGCCGGAACGGCCCGAGGATGAATGGCCTCGATGTCCGCATAACGAGCAAAGTCCCGCTCATTGAAAGTTAGAATCCACTTAACGCCATGTACTCGCATCGCAGCGGCCAGGCGTGCATCGTGGACCTGAACGCCAGACACGCCATAGGTGACAAGTAATTTCCGCCACTCTTTATGCACTGCCAGGCTGTCGGGAAGCAATCGGAGCTTTTCTTCAAAGAATTTCGCCCGCCGGTCTGTTTCTTGAGGCGAAAGAGCGTAGCCGTTGCGGTCGAGAGGGCGGGTACACGTGTTCCAGAATTCACCGACATTCTGCGAGGTATAGCAAAGCTCGCCGTGGCGTCGAAGAATGGCTTCGATGGCGGAGACTACGAGAGG
>DASZHC010000171.1:0-6090 GCA_035938215.1 Chthoniobacterales bacterium | reverse complement strand
GTGAGAAAGGCTCGTAAAAGGTCAAGCGCTCGCATGGTCTCGGGGACAAATGATGGGACTTCGAGGTGCTCCGTGTAGTGCTCTTCGTGATCCAGAAGAAAGCTCTTCGCATCGAGCACACCGAGAATTTCATCAGGGCTTTCGCCATAAACGGGAACTCTGCCCTGCCGCCTGATTCGAAGCAGACGAATCACTTCCTCGTTCGTAAGTGAATCCGGAATAGTAAAGGCGTCGACTCGCGGCGTCATACAATCCTTCACCGTCTTGTCGCCGAGCTTGATAATTTCCTGGATCATTTCGCGTTCGTCCTCACTTAGCTGACCTTCCTCAACCCCCAATTCCACGAGAGCTACGAGTTCTTCGTCATTGAGATGATTTTGCGGGCCGGATTTTTCCTTCGCAAAAAGGTCTGCAGCGCGCTCCACGAGATCCTGTAGCGATCGGGAAAGCGGCTCGGCGATCGGCATTAGCACCTGGAGAATACGAATGGCGGTTTCGGAAAAACGGAAGGGATCAGCAAGCGCGAGGACTTTTGGCAACAGATCGCAGGCAAGAACAATGAATCCGAAGATAACCAGCGTCTTGAGCCAAATCGGCACAGGCAATTCGATAGCGTTCGTGAAGATGAGAGCCAGAATAATCAACGGCACGTTGATCAATGTGTCCGTCAGCAGGATCACACTCAACACACGCCTTGGATTGGTCATCAACTTCTCAAATTCCCTTGCGATCGTCGGGTCGCGTTCGCGCCAGCGGCGAATTTGGAACCCGGTAATCGAAAAGAGAGCGGTTTCCATACCCGAGAAGAAGGCTGAAACACCAGCCAGCAAGAGAAGAAGCAAAGACGTCAAAACAGCTAATTGCGTCGACATTGCCGTTATCCGCCAGAGCGGATTTCCCAACTGGACGGAATTCTCTTTGCGTAGGGCGAGCTGACAAGCAAATTCACCAGAATCCTTGAAAGGCAAAACGGGTTGGGAATGAAAAAAGGCGAACGAATCGAATCTTATGTTAAATCCTTGAATACGGGATCGAATCACGATCCGTGTTATGAAGGGTATTTCGTTTGCTTCAACGAACAGCGGTACTACGAGGCACATGATGTCCTCGAACATCTGTGGCTGGGGACGAAAGGTCCGCCGCACCAATTTTTCAAAGGGCTTATTCAACTAGCCGGGGCCTTTGTTCATCTGCAAAAACAATACCGGCGTCCGGAGCATCCTACCGACCGGAAGCGACTGCACCCGGCGTGGCGATTGTTCAAGCTCGCCTACGCGAATCTGGAGCCGTTTTCCCCTCTATATCTGGATCTCGACGTGCGTTCTGTTCTTGAGCTTTGTTCCGAAAATATTCTTCAACTCGAAGACGCCCAATTCCAATCCAATCCGTGGAGCCCGGCTGCCGCTCCGGTGCTTTCGCTTCGCAACCGCGCCAGAACGACAACTGGGTGACTTTCGAGATTGCCTTAACGGCGAACCGCAATAGAGTGAGCGCCGTTAGATTTCATGTGGAACGTTGCTAGAATCCTTGAAAAGCAAAACCGCGAGGCCGCCTCGCCTAACCGGCGCTGCTCCCAACGCTACTTAATGCCCTTACATCTCGATGGTCTGTGGCGCGGCGTCACTAGGATCTCGCTCATCGCAGTGGTCGTGCTCAGATTTATATCTGCAGCAGCGGCTCAGGTTGCCGCCTCGTACGTTGTTGCAGATCATACGACCGGCTACGTACTCGAAGCCTATAAAGCCGACGAGAAACGGCAGATCGCCAGCTTGACAAAGATCGCTACCGGCAAAGTGGTCCTGGATTGGGCTTCAAGAGGAGGAACGGATCTAAGTCAAGAAGTCGTGATCCCTCCGCAAGCGCTTGCTGAAGCCGGGGCAGAAAACCCGCTGGGTCTGCAACCAAATGACCTGATCAGCTACCGCGACTTGTTATATGCGGCGCTTATGCAGTCCGACAACATCGCGGCGACGACACTCGCCTACTACGTCGGTGCTGCATTGCGCGCACAGGGGGGCGAACAAATGCATTCTTTGGGCGCCGTTGAAGCATTTGTGTCTCAAATGAACGCATTGGCCCGGCAATTGGGGATGGAACGCACATTGTTCCTTAATCCGCACGGCTTGGAGCCCGCGAGAGGCACGAGACCCTACTCAACTGCGTTTGATTTGGTTAAGCTGACCGCCTACGCGATGAAGGACGCTGCGTTCCGGTTTTATGTCTCGCAAAGGGAGCGGAAGATCGCTTTCAACCGGAGCGGCCAGGTGCAACAGTATCTGTTGCGCAACACCAACCAACTTTTGGGGACGCAGGGCGTCGACGGGGTCAAGACGGGCTCAACCGCCAGGGCCGGCGAGTGCATCATCATTTCGTCTCAGCATGATCCTGAAATAACGCAACAAGGCGGCACAACTCTGGTCACTCCAAGGCGGTTGAATATTGTGGTGCTCGGGGCTGCCGATCGCGCGGCGGCAGCAAATGACCTGCTGAGTCGCGGCTGGTTGCTCTACGATAAGTGGGCTGCGGCGGGGCGCCCTATGGGGAATCAGGCAGCGCAAAGGTAGTTTATGCAAACTCAGCGAATCGGAGTACTCACCAGTGGCGGGGATTGCCCCGGGCTGAACGCGGTGCTCCGAGGCGTGACCAAAGCCGCCGAAAACCTGCGTTGGCAAGTCATCGGGTTTCAAGATGGCTTTGAAGGATTGCTGCCACCAAGCCGATATATTGTGCTCGACCGCATGAAGACCGCAGGGATCATGCAGCAGGGAGGCACAATACTCGGTACCACAAACAGAGGGCATTTTATCGCGAAGACCGGCGCAGGCGAAAAAGCTCGCGTTCCGCGCGAAATAATTGAGCGGGCGCGACAGACACTGAGCGAACTTGAAATCAACGGGTTGATTGTTGTAGGGGGAGACGGATCGCTAAGCACTGCTCTCCAGCTGCATGAAGCCGGAATCCCCATCATCGGTGTTCCCAAGACAATTGATAATGATCTTGAAGCAACGGCGATGACTTTTGGATTCTATTCGGCTGTAAGCTGCGTTACTGAAGCGCTCGATCGCTTGCATTCCACAGCCTTGAGCCATAAGCGCGTCATGGTGCTTGAAGTCATGGGACGTCACGCCGGCTGGATCGCTTTACTTGGCGGTATCGCGGGCGGTGCAGACATCATTTTGATTCCCGAAATTCCCTTCGAATGGAATTACGTAGCTGAGGCCGTCCGGCAAAGGGACGTTGAGGGGTATCGGAGTACAATGATCATAGTCGCCGAGGGCGCCAAGCCGAAGGATGGAGAACAGCATTTCCACCAGAATACAATTGGCGAGCATCGACTGGGCGGAATCGGCGAGATCGTGGCGGGCGAGGTTACGGAACGTACCGGGAAAGAATCGCGCTGTTGCGTTCTCGGCCATCTCCAAAGAGGAGGACCGCCCACAGCTGTGGATCGGCTGCTCGCGACGCGCTTTGGTGTCAAGGCTGTGCAACTCATTCGTGAGCGCAAGTTCGGCGCGATGGTGAGCTATCAGAATTACGAAATTCTTGATGCGCCACTAGCCGACGCAGTTAATCGTCTGAGACTCGTCGGGTCGGAGCACCAACTTGTAAAAACGGCGCGAGAAATTGGTATCAGCTTCGGCGATATCGGGACGGAAGTCCAAGCTGCCTGCGAGTCCTGTCAGGACCTGAGCCATTAATCCTGAAAACCAACCGAATTCTCTCAGTTTTTGTAAAATGGATCCTCTTATCGAGTTGCTTCACCAAAATTCCAATACACCACGCAAAGATTTGGCAAAAATGCTGAACACCTCCGTAGAGGAGATCGATCGGCGAATTCAACAATACGAATCAGACGGCGTCATTCTGGGTTATCAGGCAGTTGTTGATCCCGAAAAAATTGATGCGGATGCGGTAACGGCCTTTATCGAAGTCAGCATCACTCCCGAAAGAGGGGGCGGATTTGATCGGTTGGCGGAACGAATAGCTCGTTTCAGCGAAGTCAAGAGCTGCTGGCTGATGAGCGGAGGGTACGACCTCGCCGTCACGCTGGAGGCTAGCAACCTGCGGGAGGTCGCCAGATTCGTCTCTGAAAAGCTGAGCACCGTTGAGGGTGTCATTTCGACGGCAACGCGTTTTCGCCTCAAAACGTACAAACAAAACGGGCTGTTGCTCAGTCAGCCGGCTAACGCAGAAAGACTACCGGTCAGTCCATAAAATAAATCAGCGCTGGTTTTTGACGATATCCACTCCTTAGAACGTTCATGGATTTTTCAAAGTATATCGCGGATCACGTCAAAGAAATTCCGCGCTCTGGTATCCGGGATTTTTTCGAAGTAGTTCAGTCAATGACCGATGTCATCTCCCTAGGCATTGGGGAACCGGACTATGTAACTCCATGGCGCATTCGTGAGGCTGCGATCTTTGGAATGGAGAAGGGAAGAACGGGATACACCTCAAATCTGGGGTTACCGAAATTGCGGAATGCAATCGCACGCTACGTTGAGCGACGCTACGGCGTCACATACCATCCCCAGGATGAAATTCTCGTGAGCGTAGGCGTATCCGAAGCGCTGGACCTCGCTTTACGGGCGCTTCTCAACCCCGGGGATGAAGTCATCTTTCACGAACCGAGTTACGTTTCTTATAGTCCGAGCGTTTCGCTCTGTTACGGGAAGGCAGTGTCGGTGAAGACCTTAGCGGCACATGATTTTCGCTTGCTGGCGGAAGATGTCGCAAGGACGGTTACGCCGCGCACCAAGGCGCTTCTGCTGAATTTCCCGACGAATCCGACCGGTGGAGTGCTCCGCGCGGAAGATCTGAGGCCAATCGCCGAGATATGCACGCAACATGATCTGATTGTCCTTTCAGACGAGATTTATAGTGAGCTGATCTACGATGGAACAGTGCATACGTCCATTGCCTCCCTGCCTGGGATGAGAGACCGAACGGTCCTTCTCAATGGTTGTTCCAAGTCCTTTGCGATGACCGGCTTTCGCGTTGGATATGCCTGCGCCCCAAGCCCGATCATTGAAGCGATGATGAAAATCCATCAATACTCCATCATGTGCGCCTCAACGATGTCGCAGGAAGCCGCGATCGAAGCATTCGAAAATTGCCAGAACGAAGTGGAGGCGATGCGGAGCGATTACGAAAGGCGGCGCAACTATGTCGTCAGTCGATTCAACGAAATCGGTCTCCCGTGTCATTCGCCAAAAGGCGCATTTTATGTCTTTCCGAATATCACGCCCACGGGCTTAAAGAGTAAGGATTTCTCCTTAAGGCTCTTGAAATCGAAAAGGGTTGCAGTCGTTCCCGGGAGCGCATTTGGTGTCTCAGGAGAAGGGTTCGTACGTTGTTGCTTTGCGACCGGACTCGACAAACTGAAAGAAGCCATGGTCCGGATCGAGCAGTTTGCAAATGAGGCGCAAAGGTAAAAGTCCTGGCTCAAAAATGGAATGGGTAAAACAATTACAAAAGCTGTAATTCTCGCTGCAGGCCGCGGCAAACGGATGCGGGAATTAACGAACGATATTCCGAAGCCAATGGTACAGGTCCGTGGCAAACCGGTCGTCGAATACATCATCGAGGGTCTGAGGGACGCCGGCATTGAGAATGTGCTTCTGATTGTCGGCTATCGCAAAGAGATCGTGATCGACTATTTCGGGAAAGGTTCGGATTTTGGAGTGCAGATCGACTACATTGAACAGGTAACGCAAGACGGGACAGGAAGGGTGGTCGAACTGGCCAGGAATTTTTGCGACAGCAACCCTTTCATACTTAGTTATGGCGACATTCTAGTCGACCCCTCCTGCTATGTCCCCCTCACCCATTCCATGGAGGCAGAGATCGTGGTCACGGTACGCCGGATGGACGACATTACGAAGGGTGGAGCCGTGTATTTGAATGACGCATTCGAGGTGGTCGATCTGTGTGAAAAGCAGCTTCCAGGGGAAGTCCATACTCCTTGGTATAATGCCGGCATCTATACCTTCAAGAACTCCATTTTTCCCTACGTCGCTCGTCTTGAAAAATCACCAAGAGGCGAATATGAACTGACGGACGCGATTCGCGCGGCAGCCAAGGAAGGCA
>DASZHC010000170.1:0-22103 GCA_035938215.1 Chthoniobacterales bacterium | reverse complement strand
ACCTCTTTCCATTCTTCGGCGGTTTCCTTGCCGCGGCAGATTCGATCGCGGACCACAGGATCGAAAATTTCCGCACCGCCTCCCGTCAGGGAATTGAGCCCGGCGTCACGCATTATTTGAAGCGTTGTCTCCAAAGGGAGCTTAAGGATGCGCTCGGCAATATGCCTAATTTCAATGGCCGTAAACGCTTTGATGTGCAGGCATGGGTCGAGTTCGCGAAGCTTTCTCAGCAGTTCGAGATACCACTCGCCCGGCAGAGAAGGATGAAGCCCCCCTACCATGTGCACTTCCGTAATTCCGCTTGCGAGTGAGTGGCGCGTTGTCTCGATAATCTCTGGGATCGCAATTTCGAAGGCATGCGGATCGCGCTTTCGCGCTCCAAAGGCACAGAACTGGCAGGACAAAATGCAAATGTTCGAATAATTGATATAGCGGTTGAGAATGTAGGTGGCACGATTCCCGTTCTTTCGTTCGCGGATGACATTGGCGATCAAACCGAGTGCGTTAATGTCAGTGGACCGGTACAGCTGAACTGCTTCCTGGTCGTCGATCCGCTCTGCTGCAGCGACCTTATCGTAAATCGAGCGAAGCGACGGCGGAACGAGGCGTGTGCTTGTGAAATTTTTCACAAAATAAACCTGACACAGGACGATTCTCCCATCAAGCTCCCCGGAACCCGCCTTACATCAGGAGCAACTCTTGATGCCGGGACGTGTTGTAATGGATACGATGAGTTCTGCCCTCCGAGTGGTAAACCCCTCAATGACTGAAGCGGAATCGCCCGAGCCTGAAATTGCTTGGATGGCTCGCATCAGGGAGGGAGATATGGAGGCTTTCCGGCTGTTGGTGGAAACACATCAAGCGCGGGTTATCGGCACAATCAGCAAGATGCTTGGTTCGGAAGCCGAATCAGAGGACTTGGCACAACAGGTTTTTATTCGGGTCTGGAAATCGGCGTCCCGTTATCAACCCACCGCGAAGTTCACGACTTGGCTGTTCAGGATTACGCGCAATCTCGTGTTCAATGAACTTAGGCGTAAGCGACATTTTGCGGACCATACGGAGGAAATCCCAGAACCGGCGGAGCGCGTTGAAAAGGAACCGGATCGAGTGCTTCTCGAAGGCGAACTCCAAAAGGCAATTCAGGAAGCCATCAATCAGCTGCCGGAATCTCAAAGGATGGCAATCATTCTTCGGCGCTATGAGGACATGTCGTACGAGGACATCGCAAAAGTGATGGAGACGACCGTCCCGGCGGTAAAGAGCATCCTATTTAGAGCGAGAGCTGAACTTCGCGAACGCTTGGCAAAATATCTTGGTTAGGGCGGAGGCTTTGGGTCGGGCTTAACCTAACCTAAATCACGAAGTTTAAAGATCGTCCATCGTGCTCTTGGCGTTCATCCCCCAGGCCAGGGCTGAGGGGATCCAAAGCCTGAGGATTTGGCTCTAGAACAAAGGTACATTATTTGGCTTTCGGTGAGTCAGCGTCTCAGTAGAGGCCTATATAACGGCTCCGAGGACGATTGGTTGCCTTCCAGAGAGGTATACCTCGGATATCAAGGCCTGTCCTGAAAGGCGCGAAGATAAGGCGGATAGAGACCCGAAGGGTCGACAAGATGTCAGCCTGGGGTTCCGCTTCGCTACACCCCAGGCTCCTAACCGGAGCACCTTCGGCGCTTAAGAGCACATTCTTAGGCCGCAATCAAAACCGGCTCAAACGGATCAGGAAAACCGTCCCTAATTACCGATTTTGAACATCTCCGTGGCCTCCGTGGCCTCCGTGCGATGATTCTTCTCGGGTTTCCAATGCTGCCCCGATTGAGCTGCCCAAGATGGCTTTATGGACAAAAGGCTCGCACGGAGGTCACGGTGGCCACGGAGTAGCTGAATACAACCTATACCTCGGATATCAAGGCCTGTCCTTGCCTATATAGTCAGCCGAGAACGGCCGCCTCGGAGATCCGGCCAGCCAATCTGGCCTTGCGTAAAGATAACCGCCTCGGAGATGCCGTGACTGCTGGTTCCCCGATAGTGGCATTCTTTCAATGCAAGTCGCTCAAGGCCGCGCCAAAACGAGAAAAGAGATCGGAAGGAAGCATCGATTCTTCGGAGAGCGAATCCGCAGCCAACTCAGCGGCTCTTCCGCAAAGCCAGGCACCAAAGCGACCAGCATCGTAGGCAGAGAGTCCCCTGCCTAAAAGAGCGCCGCATACGCCCGTCAAGACATCCCCGGATCCGCCGGTTGCCATACCCGGAGAGCCGCTCGAGTTGTACGCAACCGGCTTGCCTTTTTCTCCCACCAGAGTTCTGGCGCCTTTGAGCAGCAGAGCTACCGGAAACTCTGAAGTAAATTCTTTAACAATTTGAGCGCGAGGCTTACCCGAGGTCTGCCAGAGGCGCGACATTTCACCAGGGTGAGGCGTCAGCAGCCGGGGACCCGCAGAACTGTGCAGTTGGTCGGTAGCAATGGACAGGGCATTTAGCGCATCCGCGTCCACCACCGCAGGGCCCGGAAACAGTTTGATCAGATCGAGGATCTCCTGTTGCCGAGAGGATCCCATACCCGGTCCAATTGCCAAAGCATCCAGCCGGTCATCCAGAATCGATCGAAAATCGCTTGTCGGTTTCACCATGATCTCAGGCATGATCTTTGGGACGACAAATTCGTAAATCTCGCGCGGCACGTGCAGAGTGATTAGTCCCGCGCCACTCCGGGCAACGGCTTCTGCACAAAGAATCGAAGCACCCACAAACCCGCGCGATCCCGCCGCAACGGCAACGCGTCCATAATTCCCCTTATGGGAATCAAACGGTCGCCGGGGCAACAAATGTCGAAGACTTCCCGGTGCAGAAAGGATGCCATAGGCGGTTTCTTTTGGGCCCCGTGCTGTCAATTCTTCAAGGTCAACGACCAGAATGCGCCCGACAATATTCGTTGCCTCATCGCGAAAAAGGGCTGTTTTTGGAAATCCGATCGTGACCGTGCAGTCCGCCACAACTGCGTCGGGATCGATTCCCTCTTCTCCAAGTCCTGTCGGAAAATCAACCGCGTAGATCGTTGCACCCGAGGTCTGCCTGAGGGCATTGATTTCACGGGTCAAAGCCTTCAACCGGACGCTGAGTTCCGGTCTGGAGCCGAGCCCGAGGAGCCCATCGAGTATAACCCTGGGGCGGCAGCCCGGCAGAGCGACCAGCGGTTTTTCGATTCTTGAGGCATTCAAGCCGGCGATCTTTTTCTTTGGCAGACTTTGAAGATCGGAATCACCGACGAGTGAACGCGTCCAGATTTCCCATCCGGCTTTCGCCAGAAGCGAAGCGGCGACAATCGCGTCACCCGCATTGTTTCCTTTCCCGAGGTATGCCACACACAGACCGGGCTGCGGCTGGCGCCGGAGAATGGTATCAGCGATACCAACTCCAGCGCTATCCATAAGGGATTCGGCCTGGACTCCCTGCTCAAAAGCAGATTTTTCAAGATTCTGCGTCTCCAAGGAGGAGAGGATTAAGTCAGCCATAGCGTTTTGTCGGATCGCTTCGGCGATTGCCAACCCGGTGTGCGGCAACTTTGCTCGAAAGGGATTCTTCTACTGCTTGTCTGCCTGCACATGCAGGTCTATCTCCACGTCCTCCCCGACGACCTGGGTGCCTTCGACCATCTGATTCCAGGTCAGACCGAACTCGCTACGCTTAAGGTCGGTTTTGGCTTCCCAACCTGACAAAGTCGTTCCCTTCGGCCCTGCGCCCTTGCCCAACAGCTCTACGTTCAAGACAACCTCCTTCGTAACACCGTGCATGTTAAGATCGCCAGTGACCTCACCGGTCGTCTCACCGGTTCGCTTCACCGATTTGCTCTTGAAAGTAATTTCCGGAAATTTTTCGACGTCGAAAAAATCCGGGGACCTTAGATTGTTATCCCGCACAGCAAAACCGGTGTCGACGCTCGCGGTCTTTATCTTCACCTCCACAGATGAGTTTTCAGGATTGGCCTCATCGAATTGAATCTTGCCCTCAAAATCGTCAAATTTACCCGGCACTTTCGAAAACAAATGCCGAACCTGGAAGCCCATTGTGCAATGGGGTTTGTCGAAAACATAGGTGTCTGCAGTAAAGGCAGATTGGGCGAGGACGAATGCTGAGATTGAAGCGAGGAACAAAATTCTCTTCATACGGTTGATTCGAAGTTAGATAGCGTTGCAACAGCCAGTCAACGCAACACCAATATGGTCGGCTGGCAAATGAGAAAACCCGTTTGGTACCTGGGCCAAACGGGATTTCTCGATCGCGGGGGGGAAACAGGTCGCCCTAAATTGCCCTCAAAAGCTTAAACTTTGCTCTTAAAGTCCTTGCCTGGGACAAACTTGACAGTCTTCGACTTCGGTATGCGAATTTGTTGAAGTGTTTTCGGGTTGACACCTTTGCGCGCCTTTCTCTCGACGACCTTAAAAGTGCCAAATCCGACAAGTTGCACCATTTTGTCCTTCTTTACTCCAACTTTGACGGCATTAATGACAGCCGTAACTGCCCTTTCCGCTTCAGCCTTACTAGTTTCGCCTCCGAGTTGTTTCAGGACTGCTTCGACTAACTCTACTTTGTTCATGATACTCGATGCGTTCGCCTGGGGTCCGACCTGTGAACTAAGTATCCAAGCCGATTCGCGGACGCTGCTGGTTTTGACGTTTTCACAAAATTCCCAACTTATTGTCAATGCATTAATCTTGTTTTATGGAATTTCATCCCGTACTGGAGCGGCTTAGCAATTTTCTCGAGGCGCAACCGGAAATTGCGGCTGACGTTTACGTAGCTCCAAATGCAACCATTGTCGGCAGCGTCTCGATCGGAGGCGGCTCCAGCGTCTGGTATCAGGCGGTGATCAGAGGCGATATCAACAAGATTCGAATCGGCAAAAGGACAAATATCCAGGATGGCTCGATTCTTCACGTCGCGGATCGCTATGCCCTGGCGATCGGAAATGAGGTCTGTTGCGGACATCGAGCTATCCTGCACGCTTGCGTGGTTCACGACCGGGTGCTCATCGGCATGGGAGCAACAGTGATGGATGGTGCGGAGATCGGCTCGGGGTCAATTGTGGGCGCCCACTGCCTCATCACCAAAGAGACGGTAATTCCGCCCGGATCGCTTGTGACAGGCTCTCCCGGGAAGGTCGTACGCCGCCTGACCGCTGCCGAAATGAAGGGAATCGAGGATCTCGCTGCAAAGTATGAAGTCATCGCAGGGCGCTATCGCGAGATGCGATCATAGGGGCAACTGCGAATAGTCGATCGTTTTCAAGCGTTTCAGCCCGGCGCCTAGTCTTGGAACGCAATCGATCAGCGCGCGCGTATAGGGATGCTTCGGAGCGCGGAGGAGCGCGTCCGTCTGTCCAAACTCCACCAGGTGCCCGCGAAACATCACCGCAACGTTGTCCGCCAATCCGGCAATAATCCCAAAGTTGTGCGTAATCAGGATCATGGACATGCGATATCTCTCCTTGAGCGACTTGAACAGGCTGAGAATCTGGCGTTGAATAGTGACGTCCAAAGCCGTTGTTGGCTCATCGGCTACCAGAATGTCGGGCTGGCAGCAAAGCGCCATGGCGATCATCACGCGTTGTTGCATTCCGCCACTGAGCTGAAAAGGATAGTCATGGATCCGCTCCCGGGCATTGGCAATCCCAACCTGATCCAACCAATAAATGACCTCTTTGCGCAGATCGCGCACCTCAGGGTGATGTTGACGGATCGTTTCAGCGATTTGCTGATAAATGGAGTAGACTGGATTCAAGCTCGTTGCGGGTTCCTGGAAAATGTAGGCAATCCGATTTCCTCTCACTGAACGGAGCATTTTTTCGTTCATTGAAAGAATAGGCTTTCCATCCAGGAAGATGTCCCCGCTTTCATAGATTGCGGGAGGTTCAGGCAGAAGTCTGGTAAGGGCCAGCGCGGTGACGCTCTTTCCGCTGCCGCTCTCGCCCACGATGGCAAGAGTTTCACCTTCTCCGACGGAAAACGAAAGCGACCGGACGGCCGCAGTGCGTCCTTCCCTTGAACCGAAACCGATGCTGAGATCCCGCACTTCAAGCATGCGCTCTGATTAGAACCGGATTCTCCGTGATTGAAAAGGGCAGATTGGAAGAATAGAAATCCGATTGGTGAAATTCTGGATCTGTCTACTTTTCTCTGTCGTGCAGGCTGCACAATCGCTCGGCGCGGAGCAAAAAGAATTGGTTGTAGGAATGGAAATGTCATTCCCTCCCTTCGAGATGCTGGATAGGAGCGGCCAACCGGCCGGCATCAGCGTCGATCTCGTCCGGGAAATGGGCAAGTATCTGAACCGGCCGGTCCGCTTCGAAAACATTCCGTTTGATGGGCTGATCCCCTCTCTCAAAACAGGGAAAATTGATGTCATCATCTCGTCACTGACAATGACGGACGACCGGAAAAAGTCGATCGACTTCAGCGATCCCTACCTGAAGATGGGCCTCGCGATCCTTGTGAGGAAAACCAGCGACATTCAGTCGATCAACGACGTGGACAAACCCAATCGTAGTGTCGCTGTCAAGAAAGCAACGACTGGCAATATCTACGCCCTTCAACATTTTCGGAATGCCAGGTTACTTGTGCTCAATGATGAAAGCACCTGCTCGCTTGAGGTATCTCAGGGTAAAGCTGATTGTTTCATCTACGACCAGCTTTCGGTCTTCCAGAACTGGAAAAAATTTCAGGATACGACCCGCGCAATCCTTCAACCGTTTCAACAGGAAGAATGGGCCATGGGCATTCGCAAGGGAAACGACGAACTGCGACGGCAGATCAATGAGTTCATTGCCAATTTCAAGAGCAGCGGAGGTTTTGAAACGCTCGGAAACGAGTATCTGAGCGAAAACAAAAAAGCGTTCGAACAGCTTGGAATCCCATTTTATTTTTGAGATTTATGATGAATCCTAGCTTGCCCAGAGGGTAGGTCTCTTGCCAGACTGCCACTTGTCGTCGTAGGCACGGCGTTTCGATCATCGATGTTGCGAAGAACAGCTGGAACGGAACCGGAGAGAAGAGCGGGGCACATGCCCGGACGGGAGAGCGAAGAGGCAGGTGCGTCTCGGCACCTGTAAAGCGTCATGTCTGGAAAAAAGAAGCGACCAAGCAGAATCAGAGTCGTTCTAATCTGTCTTCTCGGCATCTTTGTCATTCTGCTTGCGTTCTATCAGCCGATTCTTTTCGGGCTTGTTCGCATCGTTGCCGGCCAGGTGGCCAAATCACAGGCAATTGATCTGGACTTTGAGATCCACGGATCGCTGTTTAGCGATCTATTCATTGAAAAATTACATCTTCAACCGCGTCCCGAAAACAACTCTCTGCCGCTGGAGCGCCTGGACGCTCAGCGAATAGGTGCCCGATACAACGTGTTCAATCTTTTGCGGAAACGGTACCTGGACGTAGTCGACATTCTCGAATTAAAGAATATTGACGTCGTCGTGCGGCACGCTCCGTCACCTCCGCCGCCTCCGCCGCAAAAGCCGGCTGGGCCGTTGCGATTACCGGTCGTGCTGCCTAAACGGATTGATGTCAGGAATATCAATCTGACCGTAAAGAATGACGCCGGGGATTTGCAGTTAAAGAATTTCGACCTGCAATTCCACCAAGGCGAAACCGGATATCTTGCGTGCGACACGCTGCGAATTCCTGGCATTGCTGTCTGGAACCAGCTTCGCGCCGGGTTGAGCTATACCCAAAAGGAGCTTGTGCTTAGCGATCTTGCTCTGGCACCGCTTCTAGCTGTGAACCGCCTGTATCTCGATTTGTCCCGATCCGAACAAGGGACGTTTCGCCTGGGTTTGGATGCGAAGGCCCTTGAGGCCTCGGTCCTTGCGAATGCCTCCTACGAACAGCCCGAGCAGGGTGGCATTCTGGATGCCAGTTTAAAGATTAGCGGATTGAAATTGGCCGAACTTCAAAGGCTGGTTCCGGTGTCGCTTACGGGGACGGTACGGGAAATTAATGTTGAACTAAAAGGGGATGTCAACCATCTGCGAAGCCTTTCCGGACGAGTCGCGGTCGCGGCGGAGCAAGTGCGTTACCACAATATTGGCGTGGACAATGCCAATATGGTGCTGACGATGAACAACGGCAGTGGAACCATTCTCGAGTCGGTACGTGAAGGTTCAAACAGAATGCACGCGAACGCGACCTTCACGCTTTCCGACTCGCTGGATAGCCTTATTCAGAAGACTGTTGCGAACATCGGCTTGGCGGCCTCAATTCCTGATCCCGGGAAAGACGTCCCCGGTCTGAAGGGTCCCACAATAATCCTGGGGAGCATCCGCATAGCGGACGGAAAGGCCAAATCTGTTGTGCGAACGTTCGCTTCGGAAATCAGCATGACCGGCGCACTGCCGGGACTGGCCATTTCCGCAGCAAATGCGGAAGTCTTCGGCGTCGCCAACCTTCCATTGGCCAGCGATATGTGGAGCTCGGTGGCCACTGTCGCGCTAGGTGGCGGAGACAAAATATCCTACCAGGACGCTCACATTGGCGAAGTTCATTTAGAGACCGATCTGATCGACGGTGCAAAAGCAAACGGCAATGTGACGGTGCGCTCCGGTGGAAGCAGGATTAATGTTTCCACCAGCATTCCATTACCGACGTCTTCTGCAGGATTTGAGCCCAAGAGCGTGACGGGCCATGTCAGGTTCAACATCAATTCAATCACCGACTTCATCACGCAGGAATTGATTAAAGGTTCCCTGGCCGCGAATGGGGACGTCCAGATTTCGGGCGGACAAGCCGACGGCACAATCCAGGCTTCGGGGAGTCAGTTGAGTTACAGGGGGATGAACGTCCAATCCCTCCAGATTGACACACTCCTGAAGGATGGAAATGCAAACTTCCCTAAATTCCAGATTGACTTCGATCCGGATAACTCCGCCCGGATTTCAGGCTCAGCCAGGTTAAATGAGCCATTTCCATTTCAGGCGCATGGTGAACTGACTTTTAAAGACTTAGCCGTCCTGAATGGCTTTCTTCAAAATATGGGGGCCCAGCCTGGAATCGGCGGGGAACTATACGCGCAACTTTCAGGTGACGGCGATATTCATAATCCCGCAGGGAAACTCGAGGTGATGGGCAATGGTTTGAAATACCGCGGTTTCGTGATCCAGAATGTCGCCATCGGGACGGGTATCAAGGATTCCATTGCAACGATTCAGCACTGCAGGCTGAGCCTAGATCCAGATAATTACGTCAACCTCACCGGGTCCGTCCACATCAGCGAGCCTTATGTGTATGAAGCCGGCGCACAGGTTCGTTTACCGAAACTTGATCTTTTCAATGAACTGCTCAGAGGTCTTGGGCAACCACCCGGACTGAGCGGCGGATTCAATCTGGATTTGACAGCAAGCGGCGATGCCAAGAACCCGACGGCGAGCGTTCAGGCACGAGGTGATCAAATCAGGTACAGAGGATTGGCTGTCGAAGCCATTCGGGCGGAAGCCGTCGCCAAAGATTCGGAAGTCAAGCTTGATACTTGCAGAATCGCGTTCGACGCGAACAATCACGTCGACTTAACCGGAACTTCCAGGATCGCCGATCCCTTTCCGTATGATGTTCATGGAACAATCGGCTTAAGCGAACTCGGCGTGTTCAACGATTTTCTTGAGAATCTGGGTCAACCGCGCGATCTGGCGGGGGCTCTGAATGGCACATTAGCCGGTCACGGCGATGCCAAGAACCCGGGTGCCGAGATTCGGATTGCCGGAGACGAGATCAAATACCGCGGACTGTTGGTTCAGCGCGCCGACCTTGAGTCGGTCTTGGAGCAGGCAAAAGCAGTCGTCAAGACATTTAGATTAGTGCTCGATCAAAACAATTCGATCGAATTCTCTGGGGACGTAGCTCTTGCTGATCCCAATCAGTACACTGCGAAAGGAACAGTTGCGCTGAATGATCTTGCCGCATTCAGTGACCTGCTCAAGAGCTTTGGCCAGCCAGGAGACCTTACCGGAACCCTTAAGGTAGATCTTTCCGGCAAGGGAGACGCCGGAAATCCGGGGGCTCAATTAAGCATTCTTGGAACTCAGCTGAAGTACCGAGGGGTTCTGGTTCAAAGGGCGGAAATAGAGTCGACGATTAATGACTGGCTCGCCAACCTGCATACCTGCCGCTTCACCTTGGATGCGAACAACTCTATCGACATCACCGCTCAGGCAGGATTGAAAGCCCCGAACGCCTACATGACGGACGGAAAGATCGAACTTAACGATCTTGCCGTCTTCGGCGACCTATTGAAAAGCTTAGGGCAATCGGGCGTAGTGGGGGGAAATCTGCTTATTGACTGGTCTGGCAAAGGGGATTTGGCGACCGTCTTTCCTGATGCCCATCTTCGCGTGCTCGGAAGAAGCATTAAATATCGGGGGCTCTCTGTCCAAAGGATTGATGTCGCCGGCGATCTGCTCCAGCGAAATCTCGATCTATCGAGCTGCAAAGTCGTGTTCGACCAGAAGAACTTTGTTGACGCGAGTGGAGGTGCGAAAATCGAGGACCCGTACGATTACAACGCGAACGCGCTTGTACGGTTTGACGATCTGGGATTCTTGAATGAGCTGGCCAAATCATTCGGACAGGATCTCGGTCTAGGCGGAAAATTCCATGCAAGCTGGACGGGGAAAGGACCAATAAAGGATCAAATGGGGAATGTCGACGTTCACGCCGAGCAACTCCGAGTCAAATCGGTGCAGGGCATTAAGCTTGACGCCAGCGGAACCTATCAAGGGATGAACGCAGAGGTCCCCACGTTTAAAATCTTTTCGCCTTACGCAGACCTCGACGCATCCATAAGGTTCACCCCTCAAGCACTGGAAATTCCTTCGCTCAACTTGAGCAAAAATGGAAACGCTGTGATCGGCAATCTTAAGATTCCGTTCGACTTTCGCCCCGATCAAAAGACTCCGCTCGCCCTTGATCAACCGGTTGAAGTGAACATCCGTGCAGACAAGATCGGGCTAGCCTCCTTGCAACCGGGAAAACCCCAGGTAACGGGCACTGTGGGTTTTCAACTTCAGGCATCGAAAACGCTCAGGGATCCCCTGATCGAGCTTACGGCTACGGCAAGGGATATCAGAACAACTGCCGTATCCAATTTATCAGCAGCGCAGGGCGACCTTTCGGTACGACTGGCCGACAAGGCGCTGGGTATCAACGGCAAAGTAACACAACCTGATGTTCATCCGCTTGTCTTGACGGGTCACATCCCGATCGACCTCGGTCAGGTCCTGGAGACGGGAACGCTACCCGAAAACACTCCTATTCAATTCGCCCTCAAGTGGCCCTCAAACAATCTGGCATTTATCCGGAAGATCGTACCCGACATCAAAATCATCGAAGGAACCGCAGACATAGACGTTGATGCCACGGGAACGCTCAAGCGCCCGGAAGTGGGGGGGCATATTCGAACCGTCCTTTCAAGGTTTCAAGCAAAGACCGACACAGTTCCCCCGATCTCGAATTTCGCGTCTACGATCAGTTTTCGACAAGACCACATTCAGATCGATCAACTCAACGGTCTGGCGGGAGGAGGGCCTTTCAGCAGCACGGGATCGATTGATCTCAAAGATGGAGCTAATCCGAAGTTTGATCTTGGACTGAAGGGCAAACAAGTTCTCCTTACACGGAGTGATGGAATTATTGTGCGCGCGAATTTTGATCTGTCGGTTCGCGGTCCGCTATCTGGAGGAGAGGTAAATGGAAAGGTTGGAATTACGGACAGCCGCTTCTTTAAGGATATCGATATCCTGCCTCTTAACCTTCCTGGTCGCCCTCCGCCTCAACCGCCTGCAGCGGCTCCTGGGCCGATCTCGGTGACCACACCCCCATTCAATGCGTGGAAGTTTAATATTGCCGTGGCGACCGATGATCCTTTCCTGATTCAGAGTAATCTCGCGCGAGGGCGCGTATCGATCCGCCTGCAGGCAGGAGGTACGGGCGCCAACCCAAGCGTGACAGGCGATGTGCTGATCAATCGCCTCGTCGCATCGCTCCCGTTTAGCAAAATGGAAATTGACAATGGCCGCATCGATTTTGTGCCGGGTGCGAACATCCTTGATCCAACGCTGAACATCATCGGGCGGTCTACGGTGCGCGACTACGAAGTCACGCTACGCATTTTCGGTAACGTTTCCAAACCCACTGTTCTCCTGGATAGCTCACCTCCCCTTGCACAGGGAGATATTCTCGTCCTCCTGGCAACCGGGTCAACGACCTCAGAATTCGCGCAAAATCCTTCCCTGCTCGCCGGCCGCGCAACGTTCATTGTTCTGCAACAGCTTTTCGGCAAGTTTTTCCCGAGCACAAATCGCGCGGATGAACAGAAAGAGCCGTTTATCGACCGGTTCAGCGTTAATATCATACCCGGACGAAAGACAGGCGAGCAGGAGATCAGTACGAGCTTCCGCCTGACAAAGAACTGGGTGATCATCGGTGATTTCGGCGGTAGCAGTTATCAGGGCCGGCTCAAGTACTTGGTTCGTTTTCGATGAGACCTGCTCTAGCCTTTACCATTGCGTTGATACTGGGGTTGCCGGCAGTTTTTCTGTTTGGGCAGCGTGAAAATCCGCAACAACCGGTTCAGCCGGAGTCCCTAAAGAACAACGCTCCTCCTCCTCAGGGCGCATCCAGGGTTCGATTCGTGGGCAATAGCCACTTCAGCGAAAAAGAACTTAGCGCGGCGGTCGCGGATCCCCTGGCGGCGATCCAGCAGCAAGGTCTCAGTTTGCCTCTTGCCGATGACACCGCCTACTATCTCGGGGTCTTTTATCGCAGGCATGGCTATCCAGTGGTCGATGTGAAATACAAGATCGACCGGGATATCCTGGAATTGGACATCACCGAGGGACCGTACTACAAGCTCGGGGAAATCTATTTTGAAGGAAACAAAACATTTCAGCCCTCAGCGTTGAAAGAATACATGCTCGGTACCACACGGGCCCGCTTTTCCCAGTTTCAAAAAGAACTTCCCTTTGTCGAAGCCGACCTCGTCACCGGAACGAGCTTGTTGCAGAGCTTTTATGTTTCTCAAGGCTTTCCTGACGTTCAGATCGTCAAGCTTTCGACGGTCCCCGACTCGAAACGAGGAGCCGTAGACGCGATCGTCACCATCAAGGAAGGACCGCGGTACTTTTTCGGTCCAATCACTTTCACCAGAGATTTCGGAATTCCGAAGGAAGAATTCGCCCCAAAAATTTCAGCGCTGACCAATCCCCCCAAACCCTATTCCGCGGCAGAGCTGCAGAATTTGCAAAGGGACTTGACGTTTCTGTTCAAGAAGCAGGGGTACTACCAGGCTTCCGTTTCGGTAACCCCCGATTTCAATAAAGCGCAAGGGGGAAGAGTTCCGATAACCGTCGATGCAATCCCGGGAGCTGTGTATCGTTTTGGCGCGCTTGTTCAGCATCAGGATCCGCGAGCAAAGCTGCGGCCAGAATTCCTGACAACCCGTTTCAGTGGGCTTCGCGGCCTGGTTTACGACCCTGACAAGCTTACCGATCTTTACACCAAGCTGTATCTCACCGGCCTCTTTGACGCTCTTGACGTCCAGGAGGTGGTCAAACCGGATCATACGATCCAACTCGTACTGGACCCGAGAGAAGCAAGATCCAAGGAATTCGGGGCCTATGCGGGGTACGACACTTTTGATGGAGTCCTTCTCGGTGCCAGCTATACCAACAGGAATATCGATGGGTGGGGCCGAATACTTTCTGCGTTTGTCGATTATACCAGCCGCGGACCGGATGGCGAGGTATCGTACGAAGATCCCTGGTTTCGCAACAGCGACATCGATTTCCGAATGGCGCTCGGCGCTTCTTCAAAGAGCCTCATCGGCTATTCGATCCAAAAATATTACGCTCGAATTGCTTTTACTAAAGCATTCAGGAAAGAGATTAAGACGAGCGCATTTCTAGAAGCCAAGGAGGCGAACGTTTATTCGACAGTAATTGTGCCCGAAGTTCTTGTGGGTCCGACGAGCTACCAATTGATCACGATTGGACTCACACAAACATTTGATTTTCGCGACAGTCCGACGAATCCGCATAAGGGATGGGTTGTCGACGGCTTGGCTTCCTTCAGCGAGAGCCTTGACGGCAGCGCGAGTTTTGCGCGCTTTACTGGCCGCTATTCGACGTACATCAGCTTCGGCAAGAATCTGTTGGCTCTAGGTGCCAGGCTTGGATATATCAGCGCCGTGCAAGGCACGGCGGACGTTCCTATCGATGAACGTTTTTTCAACGGTGGATCGACCACAGTCCGCAGCTTTTATGAAACCGAACTTAGTCCCAAGGACACGGAGAACCACCCGATCGGAGGTCTGGCCCGGTCGATTTTCAATGTTGAATACAATAGGCCAATTTTTGGGGACCTGGTCGGAGCTGTGTTCTTCGACGCCGGAGGAACGGGCGATACGCCCTTCTCGAATTTCAGCACGGCGGTCGGCGGAGGCGTCCGTTACAATCTGCCAATCGGTCCAGTAAGAGTCGACTATGGCGTCAATCCGGCCCCCCGGAAAAATCAGAGTCAGGCGGTGTTTTCGCTCAGTTTTGGTGTAGCGTTTTGATGCAGTGGGTCGATTGGTTAGCGTTCACAAAGACCAGCGGCTCTATGACTTGTGCAAGGCACTTGAAATCGATCCGTGCGATGCAGAACCTTGGTGGGCGGCAGATCTTCATAAGCGCTAACTTGAGCGCAAGTAGGCGAAGCGTCTCACTTTGCACGCTTCAAAACTATGCAAACCGAGACGGTTCGCCTACATCGCGGCGCGTTTCTGCACTCCGCATCGCTTAAGTTAATGCTTATGGAGATTCTGGCGCTACCAATCGCCTCGCAAGAAGGGTCGCCGCGTGAAAAGACCACGTCCCTCCGTGGATCGCTCAGCCAAATCGCCCGGAAATATAATCTTCGGTCCGTTTTTCCGACGGATTGCTGAAGATCTTCTCGGTTCGATCGTATTCCACCAATCGACCCAAATAAAAGAAAGCAGTCATGTCGGAGCAACGGGTTGCCTGCTGCATGTTGTGCGTAACGATGACGATTGTGAACTCCTGCTTAAGAGTATCGATAAGTTCCTCCACTTTGGCCGTGGCTATCGGATCAAGGGCGGAACAAGGTTCGTCCATCAGGATGATATCGGGCTTAACGGCTATTGCCCGGGCAATACAGAGCCGTTGCTGTTGTCCCCCTGAAAGGCCAAGGGCGCTTTCATTCAGGCGGTCTTTTACTTCGTCCCAAAGGGCTGCTCCCCTGAGGCTTGACTCAACGGTCTCGGCAATGACAGCTCTGTCGTTCACTCCTCCAACGCGCAGGCCATAAGCAATATTTTCCGCGATTGACTTCGGAAACGGGTTCGATTTTTGGAATACCATGCCGACACGTCTTCTCAACTCGATCACATCGACTTGCGGCGAATTGATATCAACATTTTCGATTTTGATGCTCCCAGCCGTTACGCGGGCGCGATCTACCAAGTCGTTCATCCGGTTGCAGCAACGCAATAGCGTCGATTTTCCACACCCTGACGGCCCAATAAACGCGGTCACCCTCTTCTCGGAGACTTTCAGGTTGATTCCAAAGAGCGCCTGGGACAATCCATAATGAAAATCGACGTCTCTGACGTCAATAATGGTGCGAGTCCCTTCGGAAACCCCTCCATCAGTGGATGGAACAGCGGATGGGGCCCCCGCTCTTGTACGCTCGCTGCCCGTTCTCAAATGAGTCGGTTTCGTTTCTTCCATATTGGTCATCGGTCACCGATCAAAATCCTGCGGTCTTATTCGGAAACTGCCCGCAAAAACCGCGGCTGACGCATCGCTAGATTTCCACCTTGCGACAATGAGAGCAAGTAATCCTTTAAAAGCCCGGCGACAACGATTGCCGCCGGGTCAAAAGGGTTGAAGCTGTAATCGAGACGCGGACTCTAGCGTTAGAACTTCATGAGGAGGTTCGCCTGGAAAATCATGTCCTGGCGATCCCGAGCGATTGGATATTGCTGGCTCGAGGGAAATTGTTGGCCATTCGACATCAGCACGTTACCCGTCGCGTAGCCGCCGTAAAGGTTGGGATGCAGCGCGTGGGAGTAATAGAAGGTCAACACTGCAGTTAAGAAATCGGTGAAGTTGTAGGCCAGATTGAACTCCCAGCCCTGGCTGTTGAGGTTACTTAAAGCGAAATTTGAACTATTGATGTTCGGATCCAGTGAGCTGATTCCCATCTGCCTATAGTCGGCCGATATGGAAAAATCGCCGGCTTTCTTGTTTTCACCGAATTTCAGACCCACCAACCAAGCCGAATTGTCAGAAAAACTGGGGTTCGCGCGACCGGAGAAGCTTGGGGTCGACGACTTGCCAACGTAGAAGTAATGCGAAAACAACGGGCCGTAGTCTCTATTGAAACGATCGTCCCCCGAGAAGTTGTAGGCAAAATCCCAATAAAGGCTCAATGGCTTGCCAAAAATCTTGTAGGTGATATCGCCCGGCGCGAGAATAATGTTCAGGTCGCGCTGTGTGACCGGAAAGGGCCCGGAATTGGCGAGAGTGTCGCCGAAAGTGACTGGGGTACCGGTGGTAGTTTGGTCGAACGTTTGACCCTGCACCGAGGCGGGCGGTATGATGGCTCCGTGCGCGCCAGGCAAGCCGCCGGACGAGGCGTCGTTATACGCCAGGAACCCTGGAGCCTCCGTAATTGTGAGTTTGTCACCGATATGGAGCCTGGCAAGGAGCTGTTCCTGGAACGCGTACGCGTCCCATTTTAATTGTGTGCTGCCCGAATTCCCGTTGTTATTGTTGAAAACGAACTGACCGGCAATCAAGGCCAGCTCCAGAGAATTCGCGGGCGCTGGCGGCGGGGGTATGGCTTTTCCTTCTTTACCCTCAGCGGCAACCGGCTCCCCGAAGGTCATGTTAAAGAACTTGTCGAAGTCAATGCGTTCCACAAGACCTTGTGGGTCAAGGTCGGGGTCGTAGATCAAGTCTGTGGTATAGAACGGATTTGCCTGCTTACCTGCGATAAACGTGAGACCGGGAATCGGGGCCCAGCCCATGAACGCCCGAGCAATGTATATGCCGTATTGATCGTAGCCGCCTGTGTAGGTCGCATTCTTGGTGTCAGCCGCTCGGTTATCACTCGTGGAGAGCATCACACCGCCGAAGAAATTGCCCTTGAGCTTGAAGTCGAGAGCCAAACGAAGTCGGAAACGCCAACGGTCGCGCGGGATTACCCGATCCACTGGACCAAGCAGTGGATTTGTCAGAATCATCGGTGTGCGCTGATCCCATTGGTTCCGGATTCGCAAGTCGCCGCTCAGGCTCAGTTCCTGTATCCAGTCGCCGATCTTGATCTTGGAGGCTGAGGTGGTGACTGCTCCTTGGGCAGCCTCGGCGCTGATTTGTTCGGCCTCCTTCTCAGTAAGGACACCTTTTCGCACAAGGACGTCAAGTAAGGCTTGATCACCTTTCGATTGCGCGTACGCGGTCATGTTTGTCGACGCCAAAGCAGCAGCGAGCGCCAACATCGGCAGTGCACGTTTGATCATTTTTTAGACCCTGGTTTTCTATGGTTTAGACCTTTCTAGCAAACGGAAAGTCAGCATTCGCAGACATCCGAAACTACGGTAATGCGGTCGAGGTGACCATGATAATGTTACGACGATGTTGTGTTGCGGTGACAATATTGAAACAAATCGTTCGCAGCCATCAGGCACTCTCCGGCGATGCGAGCCGATACCCAAATCCGCGAACGGTCTCGATATAAGATCCGATCGGGCCCAATTTGTCGCGTAACCGACGCATGTGGGTGTCGACCGTACGTGTATCGATCACGGAATCATATCCCCATACATCACTTAGTAGACGGTCTCTGGCTTGCACTCGACCCTGTCTCTCCATCAGAATAGTCAACAGCCTAAACTCGGTTGCGGTACATTCGATCACGCGGTCAGCTGCCCTGACCTGGTGACGAGTCCGGTCGAGCACGAGGTCTCCCACGCGAAGCAGTTCCAATTCTTCATCGTGCGACCTTCGCCGCAGAATCGCGCGAATCCGAAGTACAAACTCACGCGGACTGAACGGCTTCACCACGTAATCGTCCGCTCCAAGTTCAAATCCCAGCACGCGGTCGATCTCGTCGATTTTCGCCGATAGCATAACAATCGCAATCTTGCTGGTTCGGGGATCGGACTTCAGAATCCGGCAGAGATCCAATCCGGACATTTCCGGGAGCATCAGATCAAGCACCACAAGGGTCGGAGGCTGATTCTTTACCGCGTTAAGAGCTGTTCGGCCGTTATTCGCGATCTCAACACTGAATCCAGCAGCTTTCAGGTGATGCGCCAATAGATCGGCGACATCGGGTTCATCCTCAACAATCAGAATTCTCTCGGTAATCACAGCAAATGCAGGCGACAACGTTACAATCAGGTGAAAAATTGACGCAAGCACGAAACCGCGGCGCCAGCGAGGTCTTTAAGATTCTCGGGATCGCCTAGGCCACTCGTATCAGGTGCCGAAAGAAATGGTCAAGCGCTTCCGCAATGCCGGAACCGCTGTCCTGGGCGGCGACGAATCCCCCTTGTTTGCGAACGGTTGCCTTTACTTCTTCAATCGCATTAGAGGGACAAGCGACAAACCTGGCAAAGACTCCATCCAGCATGGGCAAGTCGTTGAAGTTATCGCCTGCGGCAAACGTCTCGTCGGTTGAAACCCCGATCAGCCGCTGCAACTCGGCCAACGCGGCCCCTTTATGATAAGCAACGTGGCAGAAACGCAGGTAAATCGAGTTTCGCTGGTAAGCAAACTCTGGAAAAGCTTTGCGGCGCTCGTCAATGAACCGGGCGATCTCATCCATCTCGGGATTTGTCCGAGCCACAATCCCTGAAACACGTTCCTCCTCCCGATACACCCGCGCACCGGTTTCGCGTATGACATACGCTTCGATCTCCAAAAGTGGGCGCTCGATTTTCGCGTAGAGAATTGCATGGTCCTCGAGACACCGCGCGTTCCACCCGCCAAAGTCCTCCCATCCCGAATCTGTCCAGCGGAAGACTTCTCGTTCTGTCGTGAGTGCGAAATCGGGGCGAATAGGAAATCCGGTGTATTTGAGCCCTTGTTCAACTAGATTGATTGTACGCCCCGTGTTCACGGCGATCGATGCGCCATGCTCTCGGAGTCGATTTAGCGCATGCACCAACTCCGCAGGAAACGGGGGTGGCGCCCAATCGCGGATCAGGGTACCATCAAAATCCATGCTCAAAAGACGAACTTGGTTCATATGCGCACTGCGACAACTAGGGACGAAGACCTGATACGGCATCAAATATCCCGTTGATGATGGAGTAGGCAATCAGTCCAACCATGCCTGCCATTACCAGGATGACGACTGGCTGTACCAGAGCAGTCAATCGCTGAATCTTGACGTTGAGCTCCTTGTCATAGCGACGGGCAATCTTTTCGAGGGCATGCGCCAAATCTCCGGTCTGCTCGCCAACACCAATCATATCGATGAACATCGGCGGAAATTCGCCCACGCGCTGAAGCGCCCGTGAAAGGGATCCCCCTTCTCCAACCATTGCCACAACTTTCTCCATGAGAGCACGCAGATGCACATTTCCAGTAGCGCCTCCCATCAGTCGAAGACCGTTCAGCAGCGGAATCCCGTTCGCGATCAGGTTAGCCATCGTCTGTGAGAATTGAGCGTAGAAGCGCCCGCGAAGGATTGAGCCAAACAACGGCAGATGCAGTTGGGTGCGATGCCACCAGTGGCGGCCTAAATCCGTCCGAATCAGCTGAAAAAAAACAAACACAACTACAGCAACTCCGGCGATAACGGCCCACCAATAATGGGAAAAAAAATCGCTGCTTTGAACAAGTAATCTTGTGAGTAAAGGCAAATCCCTTCCGGTCTTTTGGAAAAGAGTTGTCAACTGCGGAACCAGATAGGTCATGAATAGAAAAATCAGCCCGATCCCGAGAACGAAAATCATCGACGGATAAATCAGGGCGCTTACGACCTTTTTCCGAAGATCATCGATTGCAACAAGAAAGATGGACTGACGCCGCAACAATTCAGGAAGGGATCCGCTCACCTCGCCCGCAGCGACAAGATTACAGAAAAGATCACCAAATGAAGGAGAAACGATGCGAAGAGCGTGCGAAAGGCTGCTTCCCTCGCGAACCTGTTGGCGAAGGGCAGACGCTACGGCTTTGATGCTTGAAAGCTCCTTTCTCCCTTCCATTACGCGCAGCGCGGGCTCCAGCTGAAGTCCGGCATCAAGCAGATCGCTCATTTCTTCGGTGAACAGTATAATCTGCGCCCGCGACAGGCGGATATTGCGTGTACGGAGCGCCCCTTCGCCGCTCTCTTTTTTCGCACTGACCGCGCCGGTCGCCATGACCCCATCCTTTTGAATCAGAGAAATCGGCTGAAGCCGGTCGCGGTCCAGTTTTCGAAAGGCTTCAGCCCGGCTCTGCGCCTCCACCTCACCGGAGACGCGTTGTCCATTTTTGCTGACGGCCTGGTAAACGAACAGGGCCATGGGATCACTCGTCCAACATTTCGAGATCTGAGGCGGTAACGCGAACGACTTCCTCAATCGTTGTTAGACCCGCGATGACTTTGCGCCAGCCGTGTAAGCGTAAGGGAACCATCGCTTCGTCCACAGCCGCCGCCCGCAGAAGCGATGCCTGCTTTCCCTGGGTGATCATATCTTGAATGCGTTGCGAAACCAGGCAGATTTCGAATATTGCGGCTCGTCCTTCGTAGCCTGTGTGGCGACATTGCACACAGCCGACCGACATCATCGCTTTGCTTGCGTGCCCGAGAGGGAAGCCAATCTGTTTGAGGTAGGATTGCGGGTATTCACCAGGCTTTTTGCAATGGGGGCAGAGAACCCGAACAAGACGCTGCGCGATAAATGCTCGCACAGCATTGGCGACAAGAAACGGTTCAATCCCCATATCGACGAGGCGTGTAATTCCGCCGATTGCGTCATTGGTATGAAGCGTGCTGAATACGAGATGGCCGGTTAGCGCGCCTCGAATGGCAATTTCCGCGGTCTCGCGGTCACGCATTTCTCCGACCATGATCACATTTGGATCGCCTCGCAGGATACTCCGCAAACCGTTTGCGAATGTTAAATCGATTTCGGGGCGAACTGCGATCTGGATCACTCCCGGCAGCTTGTATTCAACCGGATCTTCGATTGTTACGATTCTGCGTTCCTTCGTATTGAGGCTCGCAAGAAAGGTGTAGAGCGTTGTCGATTTCCCGCAACCGGTGGGGCCGGTAAGCAGAACGATGCCATTTGGCATCGCGAGCAACTGCCGAATCCGAGCTCGGAGTCCGTCATCCAAGTCGAGGCGATCAAACGTGAACCGCTCCTGCCCGAGCAGACGAAGGCTGATACTTTCACCGGCAACAGAAGGTATCGTCGCGACGCGGACGTCGATCGGTTGCCCGTCGAGTTCCAGATTAATTCTGCCGTCCTGCGGAAGACGCCTCTCCGCAATATCCAGATGCGCCATGATTTTCAGCCGTGAGATGACCGATGCCTGAAGCACCTTAATATTCGGGGGGACTGGAACTTCATGAAGAACACCATCGATACGGTAGCGAATTTGCAGGTCGTCGTGCAATGGCTCGACGTGGATGTCGGTCGCCCTTTGCTCGAGCGCTTCGCGCAAAATCTGGTTTACAAATTTGACGACCGAGGCTTCTGAGTCGTCCAGATCCAGAACGTTCGTCTCCTGCTTGACATCGGACGCCAACTCGTCTTCCGAACGTCCCTCGAGGATTGCCTCAAAGGTTTCCGCCCCTACCCCGTAGCCTTGACGAAGAGCCTGCACGATTTGGGTCCGAGTGGACATCGTGTAGAGAATGCGAATATTCAGTGTTGAGGCCAAGGTCTGGCGAGCTATCAAGTCGAATGGGTCGTAGATAGCTATCCAAATGCCATCCTCATTCTGTTGCAGGGGAACAACACGATAGCGCAGAGCGGTTCTCGCAGGTACCTTTTCGCGTAAAGGCGCCGAAACACTGTTAATCGGCTCATTCCACCATGGAATCTCAAGCCAG
>DASZHC010000169.1:0-19144 GCA_035938215.1 Chthoniobacterales bacterium | reverse complement strand
GATCTTTTTAAAAAAAATCGCTGCGGAATCGACAACGTAAGAAGCCATTCCGCTTGGTCCTGGAGTACTCGTTTGAAGGAGCAGAAAAACGACCGCGAGACCGACAATGCCGATGAAGGCGAACATTTTCCGATCCTGTTTCTCGGAAAATGTTTCCAGCAACAGGAGTAAGATCCCTAGAGCAAGGACGAAGAGTTCGAAGCAAAACGGAGGGATTGTCATTTCACGAAAAGTCGAATTCCCGGTTCAACAGCGTCCAACACGGTGCGGGGAGCCAAACCGACAACGAGAAGAGCGGCGACCAGCAAAACAACGGCCCACCTGATCTTGGCCGGTATATCTCTCACGCCTTGCCATCGCGCCTGGGGTTCTCCCATGAAGATCGCTCGATAGGCTCGAAGCATGTAAACGGCCGAGATGACAACGCCCCAGAGGGCGATCGTACCGACGATCTGGAATTCATTAAAAGCGGATCCGGGCGTCGAAGTTTTGAATGCACCAAAGAAGACAAGCAGTTCCGATGCAAAATTAGCAAAGCCTGGAAGTCCGATCGAGGCAAAGGTCGCAAGACCGAAGACGAAGCTTAGCGTAGGCATGTTAGTCGCCAACCCGCCGAGGTCCAGATAGTTGAGAGTGCCGGTTTGTTTCCGAAGCTCGCCACACATCGCGAACAACGCTGCGATCGACAATCCATGAGCCAGCATGAGAAGCGCCGCCCCGTTCAAGCCGATGACATTGTAGGTTGCGATTCCAAGAAATACATACCCCATGTGCATTACGCTCGAATATCCCAGCGTAAGATCGAGCTGCTTTTGAGCGATTGTGGCAAGACCGACATAGAGGATGTTCCCGGCGACGAGTATCAATAACAGCCACGCCCAATGGCGGGCCGCTTCCGGCATCAACGGAAGAGCAACGCGAAGAAGACCATAAAGGCCAAACTTTTTAAGAACTCCGGCGTGCAGCATGGCAACGGGCACGGGTGCCGAGGCATACGCTTGCGGTGCCCAGGTGTGAAAAGGAAAAAGTGACACTAGAATTCCAAATCCCAGCAGTAGCAAAAGATAAATTGATTTCGAGCCGCTCCCGGAGAATACGCCGCTGGATGCCAGTTGCTGAAGCTTCACGATATCAAACGTGCGCTGAGGAGATGGAGGGAGCAGGTAAAGCCCGATCAGGCCGACAAGCAGAATGATACTGCCAATCGAGAGGTAGATCGTGATTTTCCACGCCGCGCTCTGGCGGTTCCCGGTCCCCCAGATCCCAATCATTAGAAAGGTTGGTATCAGCGCCAATTCATGGAATGCGTAGAAGAAGAAAAGATCAAGAGATGCGAAGGCCCCTGCAGCGCCGGCCGCGATGAGCAAAATGCAGGCATAATATCTGTTTTCGCCCTCTTCGACTGTCGGAGAAACCATGATGGCGGCTAAGCCCACAATGGATGTCAGCAACAACAGCGTCGAGCTCAGCCCGTCGACGCCGATCGAAAATTTGAGGTCCCAGTCGGGCACGAGAGGAAGCGCGGCGAGAAATTGGTATCCGCCCGTCATCCGGTCGTAGCCGGCAAACACGATGAAAGCCGACACAAAAGCAATCAAAGTGGCGATGATGGCAGTTCTTCGCGCCGGCATCCCTCCGAGAATGAGCAACCCTCCGATGATCTGCGAAAGATAGGTAAGCTGAACCAATAAATTCATTTTGTGCCGAACAAGATGTAGTAAAGGAGTAACACTACCCCGGCGCCGAACAGAAACGCGTACGCCTGCAGGTTGCCGATTTGAAGGAAGCGTAGAGCAAAGCCAAAGCCCCAAGTAATACCACTGAGACCGCGTACCATGCCGCCGTCGATGATCCAGCGATCAACGAAGCCAGAGACATTTGCAAGAAGGTCCTGAGTCCACTTAATCAGAGAGTTGTAGAACTCATCGATGTAAAATCGATACTCGAACAGAGGGACATCGATTGGGTCTTTGTCCTTACCCTTGTACAGATAAAAGCCGGAAGTCGCCCCCGCGAGAAATGCGATGATCGATATCACCATTGAGCCTATAGGCGACCCCTCGAGTTCTGGTAATTTGATAAAAGCTGAGGCGATAAACGGGAAGCCCGCGATGCATGCCGCGATAGAGAGGATCACCAGAGGGGCTGTCATTACCAAAGGCGACTCGTGCGCATGGCTGGCATGGTCGGATCTCGGATGGCCCAAAAATGCGACGACGAACAGACGCGACATGTAGAAGGCGGTCAGGAACGTCACGATTGCGATCGCCAGAAACGCCGGAATGTTTGCGCCGGCAGACGCCAGAATCTCGTCCTTGCTCCAAAATCCCGCGAACGGCGGGCAGGCAATAAGGGCCAGCGTTCCAACCAGAAAAGTCCAGAAGGTGATGGGCATTTTCTTTTGGAGCCCCCCCATGCGCCAGATGTTTTGCTCGTGGTGAAGACGATGGATAACCGAGCCGGCGCCGAGGAATAACAAGGCCTTAAAGGAAGCGTGGGTGAATAAATGAAAAATGCCCGCTTGCGGGTTGCTTAGCCCCATAGCCGCTACCATTAAACCCAGCTGAGACAGCGTCGAGTAGGCGAGGACCCGCTTGATATCGTCTTGCTGCGTGGCCATCAGCGCTGCCAGCAGCGAGGTGATCAGCCCAATCCAAAGTATCAAGGTTAGCGCCATCGGCGAGCTCTGGAAAAGGAAAAATGTTCGAGCAAGCATGAACACACCCGCAGCCACCATCGTTGCGGCATGGATCAGCGCCGAAACCGGTGTTGGACCTTCCATTGCGTCCGGAAGCCATACGTGCAGCGGGAATTGAGCCGATTTGCCGATGGCTCCGCAGAACACAAGAAGGGCCGCCCCGGTCATGAATCCGGGACTCGGTCCGAGAGCAGGCCAGCGTTGCGCGAGCTGCTCGAAGGTCACCGTACCGGAAGCCGACCAGATCAAAAGGATTCCCAGCATGAATCCAAAGTCGCCGATTCGATTGGCAAGAAATGCCTTGTTTCCCGCCGCCGGGGGAGCGTCACGGTCAAACCAGTGACCGATCAAAATGTAGGAACTCACTCCGACCAGCTCCCAAAAGATGAACATCATGATGAAGTTGTTCGCGAGCACGATCCCAAGCATCGAGAACATGAACAGCGACAAACCGGAGAAATAGCGTGCGCGGCCTCGATCTTCTCCCATGTACCCGATCGAATAGACATGGATGAGGAATCCGACGCCGGCGACGACGAGGAGCATCAACTTCGTCAGATCGTTTATGAGGTAGCCGATTTCTATTCGGAATGTCCCGAGGTCAATCCAGTTGAAACCTTCGGAACCGTCCGGTCCGAAGAAAATCGCGAGACTGAAGATGAACGAAATTGCGACGGCCGCGACCGAGATATAAGAACTCAGCTTCCTGAGTTTTTGAGTTACGAGAGCGGTGATGATCACCGCGGCAAAGGGAGAAAAGAGAACGATCCAGGGACTGAAGTTCATTCGTCAGAATTTTAAGGTGCTGATATCTTCCACGTGAGTGGTCTGTCTGGCTCTGAACAAAGCGACAATAATGGCCAATCCAACGGTAACTTCCGCAGCCGCTACAGTTATTACGAAAAACACCAGGACCTGGGCGTTATAATCAGGCAAGCCGTTCTGAACATTGAATCTCGAAAAGCCGATCAACGATAGATTGGCCGCATTTAGCATCAGTTCTAACGCCATGAAAATGATGATCACGTTGCGCCTCAGAAGTACGCCCGCAAACCCAATGGCGAACAACAAGCCGCTGGCCATCAGATAATCATTGAGAGTAACCATCGACTATTTGAGCTCCCGTTTGCTTAGTATTACAACGCCGATCGACGCCACGAGAATCAAGGTTCCTACTACCTGCAGCGCCAGATTGTAGCGCTCAAAAATAAGCATACCTACCTGCCAAGCATCCCCCTGAGGGCCCTGAGAAATTGGCGGCAGTTTGGCATTTCCACCAAAAACGCCGTAACAAACATCGGAAAGCACCTTAAGAAACAGCAGGATGACCACGAATCCCCCGCAAACGGCCGGGAAATTCATTCTCCTGCGTACTTCTGCCTTTAGATCGAGCAGCATTATGATGAAAAGAAACACCACCATCACCGCTCCGGCATAAACCAGGATCTGTATCACCCCGATAAAATACGCATCCAGAGACACGTAAAGTGCGGCCAGCGCCATAAATGATACCACCAGGCTTAAAGCGCTTGCGACCGGGTTGCGATTCAGCACCACCATCCCGGCGAAGAAGAGCATGATCGCGACGAAGATCCAGAAAAGGATTGGTGACATACGCCTATTTCTTTTCGTTCCACTTGTGAACGAGCCCAGTCATGACGCCCCCCAATTCATAGAGCTTTTCCTTGTTGTAGACCATCTCCTGCCGGCTCAAACCCGTTATCGCGTAATCCTTACGCAAGAAAATCGCTTGCTCCGGGCAGACTTCTTCGCATAACCCGCAATAGATGCAGCGGATCATGTCGATTTCGAACTCCTTCGGATATTTTTCGACCTTTCGCCATCGGCTCTCCTCCGGAATTTCGCCTGGGATGATTGTTATTGCGCGCGGTGGACATATGAATTCGCACAACTGACATGCAACGCATCGTTCGCGCCCATGCTCATCCTTGACCAAGGTCGGCGCCCCGCGATAATGAGCGGGCAATTTCTGATCCCAAGTCTCCTCCGGATACTGCATCGTCACCTTCTTTTTCCCAGAAAGAATCTCCAGGAAATGGCGAAGCGTGATGCCCAGACCTGTCATGATCGCGGGAAGATAAGCCTTTTCCGCAAAAGTCAGTTTCGGGCGAGCGACAGTGTAAGCCATGTGTGAACTCCTTATTTCCGCATGAAAGGCAAAATGAGCGCGACGACGAACACATTCACCAGCGCGATCTCGATGAAAAAGTACCAGCCGAGCCGCATCAGCTGATCGTAGCGAAATCGAGGCAAAGTCCAGCGGACCCAGATGAAAAAGAAAAGGAGCAAGGCAACTTTCAGGAAAAAGGCGGCGATATGAAGCAGCCCTAATACGATCCCCAAAAATGAAAAAGGATCGTCGATCGTCGTCGGCAAGAACGGGATATGCCACGCTCCAAAGTAAAGTGTCACGATCACGGCGGACCCAGTGATCATCGCTGCATATTCGCCGAGGAAAAACAGCGCAAACTTCATCGACGAATATTCGGTGTGGTAGCCGCCCACAAGTTCTGTCTCTGACTCTGGCAGATCAAAAGGAAGGCGGTTCGTCTCCGCAAACATGGATATCGTAAAAACGACGAATGAAACAAATAGCGGTATCCAGAGAACGAACTTCAAGATGTCAAACGATTGGAGGATCTCCTGAAAATTGATACTCAACGGAAAAACGCTGATTCCTTTGATCCAAACAGGAGAGATCAACCAGCCGTGCTCGATCTGGTACTTTACGATCGCCGGCAGATTCAGTGTTCCGCATAACATGAAAATCGGTATTACCGATAAGCCGAGTGAAAGCTCGTAGGAGATCATTTGCGAGCTCGATCGAATCCCTCCTAGAAAAGGGTATTTCGAATTGGAAGACCAACCCGCCAGGACAATTCCGTATACTCCCAGGGACGAAACGGCGAAGACCCAAAGGACGCCGACGTTCACATCAGCAATCACCATTGGCACACCTAGAAATGTGCTTCCAAACGGGATGACCGCCAAAGCCATCATCGACGGAGCCATCGCGCATGCGGGCGCAAGCCAATAGTAAAGCTTGTTAACGTGCGCCGGAGTAAAATCCTCTTTGAGCAGAAGCTTTACCGCGTCAGCGATTGGCTGTAAGAGACCAAAAAAGGGGATGTCCTTGCTGAACCCCAGCAATGTCATCGGAATCCCGACCCGGTTTGGACCGAGCCGATCCTGAATCATGGCGCTGACGCGCCGTTCGGCGTAGACGGTGTACGAAACCATCGGCAGGATGATGATGAAGATCAGACCGATTGTCTTGGCCAGGGAGATCAGGATTGTCGTCAATACGGGGCTCATACCGATGCCGGCGTTTCTGTTGCTTCCTCGCCTTCTTCGACGAGTTGAACGCCCTTGTCGCTGATCCTGCTGAGAGATAGCCCTTTCATCTCCGGAATCGCTTCTGCGATTTGCCGGAAAACATCCTCAATCAGATAGATGCCGTTCGATCCCGTCGACTGCTGGATGAGATCCCGCAGAATCTCCCAATCGTCCCTTGCTTCACCGGGCGCTTGTACCGCCCGATTCAAACGCTGCAGGCGGCCTCGAAAGTTGATCATGGATCCTCTCTTCTCGGCGAACCCGGATCCGGGAAGCAACACGGTCGCGTGCCGCGTGGTGTCGTTTGGCAAAATTCCCGTCGCCACTATTAAAGAAAGCTTTTTCAAATTGTCGACGGTCAGGCCGATTTCGGTGAGATCTTCACCTAGAGCCACGATGGCTCGAATCGCTCCCGAACGAACCTTCTCCACGATTTCAGAAAGTTTTCCTCCAGGATTTTCGCTCGTTATACCGAACAATTGGGCACCCAGCGTGTTTGGATTACGATCGGCGCTGACCAGAATCTGATCGGCTTCTCCCCGTCTTGGCACGACGTCGTGATGCGCAACGCCCAGTGTCTCGATGAGCTTTTTCGTAAGCCAGAGTTCTTCGTTGGTCATTCGGGCGGACCCGATAAGCGCGATCTGACCGTTCGCGAATTTTTTCAACTCGTCACCCGCTCTTGCCAAAGCGCTCTTCCAGCTTGAGCTAACCAGAACATCCCTTTCCCGAATTTGCGGCGTCTGAAGTCGCTCGGGAGAATTGAGGTAGTGAAAGTTCAATCTTCCGTAGTCGCACATCCAAGAAGAGTTCACCTCGTCATTCTCTCTGGGTGTTTGACGATAAATGGTGTTCAATCGAGTTCCGATGATGGTGTTGCATCCGGTCGCGCAGCTCGTACAAATACTCTTCGTTTCCTTTAGAAACCAAACCCGCATCTTGAAGCGGAAATCTGTGCTCGTCAGAGCTCCCACCGGGCAGATATCCACCGTGTTCAGTGAGTAGTTGCTGTCCAAAGGCTTGTTCGGATGCGCGGTGAGATAGGTATGGCTGCCGCGACTCACAAATCCCAAAACATCGTCATGGGCTACTTCCTTCATGAAACGGATACAGCGCGAACAGAGAATGCAGCGTTCGTCATCGAGCGTCACGCGGGGTCCGAGTTCCACGCGCTTCGGCTTTTTCACTTTCTCATCCAGAAAACGCGAGCCGGCTGTACCGAATTCAACGCTGTACTCCTGGAGATGGCATTCGCCGGCTTGATCGCAGATTGGGCAGTCGAGCGGATGGTTTATCAAAAGAAACTCCATCACGCCGTTTCTGCACTCCTTAACTAATGGAGAATCTGTGCGAATTGCCATCCCTTCCGCAATATCCTGCGCACAGGATATCTGGGGGCGTGGGATCCAACTGATGACAGGCTTTCCGTCAGGGCCCATTTCAGGTTTTCGATCCGGGCCCGGCTTTGGCATACCCATCTCGATCAGGCACATCCGGCAATTGCCCGGTGAACTCAATTTCGGATGATAACAATAGTGAGGAATGAACTTACCCGCTTGGCTGCATGCCTCGATGACCCGCGTCCCCTTCGGGAACTGATGCCACGCACCGTCGATCTGGACGTTCAGGAGTTCGGTTGGCGCACTCATCGTAATCCATTCCCATTTTCCTTGCCGGCCGATTTCGCGACAAAGTCGTCTCGGAATTTCGCGACAAAGCTTTGAGTCGGCCACGCGCAAGCTTCCCCAAAAGCGCAGATGGTTCGGCCCGCAATATTGTCAGCCACGCTTTTGAGTGTGTCGGTATCCTGCTTTGTTCCTCCTCCATGCACCATTCGTTCGGTGATTTTCTTCATCCAAAGTGATCCTTCCCTGCAAGGCGTGCACTGGCCGCAGCTCTCGTGAGCGTAGAATTCATTGATATTGTTCAGGGCCCAGACCATGTCGCGCGAATCATCCATAACGATGATGCCGCCCGAACCCGCCATCGAACCGGCTGCGGCCAAAGTATCGAAATCGATCGGGACTTCCTCCAGGCCCATCTCCTTCTCCAGCATCGATCCGTCGGGTTGCCTGCTCTTGATCTTGTATCGGTCTGCCACGCTCAAGACCTTCGCAGAACTGCCTCCCGGGATGACCGCCCTAAGCTTTCGTCCAGGCCGCAACCCGCCGCAAATGTCGTAGATCAATTCGCCGAAAGTAATGCCGCCCACCTCGAATTCATAGTAGCCCGGCTTTTGAACGTCTCCGCTCACGCACAGTAGCCGGGTTCCGGTGTTATTCGGCTTACCCATTTTTGCATATTCGGCCCCGCCCATCCGCACAATGTGCTTTACGTTGCAGAGTGTCTCCACGTTGTTGACGATCGTCGGGCACATGTACAAGCCTAGAACTGCGGGAAAGTAGGGTGGCTTGATGCGCGGGTAGGGCCGCTTGCCTTCCATCGATTCGATGAGTCCCGTCTCCTCTCCGCAAATGTAGGCGCCGGCGCCGCGGTGGACGTAAATCTCGCAGTCGAATCCCGAGCCAAAAATGTTCTTCCCGAGAAACCCGTGCTGGCGCGCCTCGACGAGCGCTCGTTCTAGTATCTTCGCGCCGAGAGGGAATTCGCCGCGGATGTAGATGTAGGCAAGCCGAGCGTTCACGGCGTAACAGGAAATGACCGTTCCCTCGAGCAATTGGTGCGGATCCTGATGTATGATGTAGCGGTCTTTGAATGTTCCAGGTTCTGATTCGTCGGCGTTGCAAATCAGATAAACCGGTTTCGGGCCTCCCGGCTTGATGAATCCCCACTTAACTCCACAAGGAAATCCTGCACCGCCGCGCCCGCGCAATCCGGAAGCTTTGACCTCGTTGACGATTTGTTCCGGTTTCATCGTAAACGCCTTCTTCAGCTCGGCGTACCCGCCATCCCGAAGGTAGCAATCGATGTCATTGGTCCAACCAGGACGATCGATATTCCTGAAGATGATCCGCTTTTCACGGGGGTGAGGTGTTCGAACCGTGGACGCCATGGCTACTGATATTTTTCGAGTAATTGTGGAACTTCCTCTTGCGCCACCGCTTCAAAAAAGTCGTCGTCAATCATGCAAACAGGTCCGAAACCGCAGCTCGCAAGGCACTCAACAAATTCAATGCTGTACTTTCCGTCGGCGCTTTTCAAGAGATGATCGCCGTGGCCACTCTGTTCGCGGACGATGTTTGTGTGTTTACAAAACGTATCGAGGAGTTGGTAGCCGCCTGCCATGGCACAGGAAAGGGTTCGGCAGACCCGGATGTGATGCCTGCCTAGAGGTTCCCTTCGGAACATTGGATAAAATGTTACCAACTCCAGCACATTGATTGGTTCGAGCTCAAGTTTGCGTGCAACCCACTCGATTGCTTCGTCCTCAATGCGGCCGAAATATTCCTGGAACAGATGAAGAAGCGGCAAAGAAGCGCTCCGCTTTGAAACTGGGTAGTGCGTTATGACCTCATCGATCTGCGATTCAAGCTCGGGCGGAATTTCCATCTCAGTTCTCCTTCAGCTTTTCAGGCGTATTGATGAGCCGGCCATTCTGAAACTGTAGCACGATGGTCTGGCCCTTCTGTTTGTAAAAATATCGCGTGATAGAGATTGTCTTCCTTTGCGTTTCTAACTCCAGATCAACCTTCTCAATTCGGTCAGGATCTCCGATTATCGACTCAACCTCCTTCTGGGACATATTCGGTTTCAACTGTTCCAGATTCCGATTGGCAAACTCTCGCTCGCAGCCGGTTGTTGCGAGCAACGCGGCGACCAGAATAAGCGCGCCTCCCCGCATCGCTATCTATCAGACTCACCCATGACAAAATCCAAGCTTCCAAGTATCGCCACAACATCGCTCATCATATGGCCGGGCAGGATTTTCGGGAGAATGCTCAGATTCACGAAAGAGGGGGCCCGAATCTTTAACCGGTGAGGCACACCGCCTCCGCGGCTGTTGATATAAAAACCCAGCTCCCCCTTTGGATTTTCGGCGCTGAAATAGACTTCTCCGGGAGGAGCCTGGACGCCTTCGGTGTGGAGGATAAAATGATGGATCAATTCCTCCATCTTCAGGAGGACTTCCGGCTTTCTGGGCGGAAGATTTTTAGGGTCCTGCACGGTCACCGGGCCGCTGGGTAGTTTTTCGATCGCCTGGCGCAATATTTTGACGCTCTGGCGCATCTCCTCAAGCCGGACGAGATACCGGTCATACGCGTCACCCACCGTGCCAATCGGAATGTCAAAATCGTAGTTCTGATAATCAAGGTACGGTTTGGCTTTGCGGATGTCGTAGTCGACGCCGCTAGCGCGAATATTCGGTCCGCTCAGGCCGTAAGAGATGGCGTCCTCTTTTGAAATGACGCCCAGGTCTTTTGTGCGATCTACCCAGATCCTATTGCGGGTCAGAAGCTTGTCGACCTCGTCAAGCTGAGGGATGAACTCGTCCAGAAACTTCCTCAGCGCTTCGATGAACCCATCGGGAAGATCGCGCGTCATGCCGCCAACTCTCGTATAAGAGGTCGTGAATCTCGCTCCAGTCAGCAACTCGATGAGATTGTAAAGTTTTTCGCGTTCGGTGAATGTGTACAAAAAGACGGTCATTGCGCCCACGTCCATCGCGAAGGCCCCAACCCCAAGAAGATGAGCAGAGATCCGGGCGATTTCGCAACAGATCACGCGTATGGCCTTTCCGCGCGGCGGCAGTTCCCAACCCATCAATTTCTCTACAGCCAAAGCGTACGCAACGTTATTTGCCAGAGGCGCAAGATAATCCAGGCGGTCCGTGTACGGGACGAACTGGTTGTATTGCATGTTCTCTGCGATTTTTTCATCACCTCGATGCAGGTAACCAACGTCAGGGTCGGCGCGCGTGATGATTTCACCATCCAGTTGAAGAACAATGCGTAAAACGCCATGGGTAGCCGGATGAGAGGGCCCCATGTTGATGGTAAGCCTTTCGCCGAGTAGTTCTGAATCACTTATGGCTTCCAGCGATCTTGCGGCGCGCGCAAGCGTATCAGGAGTTTCGATATCGCGAGTGATGGTTGCCATGGCACAAAGGTGGCGAATCTGGAAAAGGATAAGTTTTTCTTATTTGGGCTCGCAAGGGCTAATTTTGAAATTCATTTGATCCAGCGAGGCCGCGCCTCGCTTTTCAAGGATTCTACTCGCATCCCCGGGCGCCAAACCGCCAAGCGAGAAAAATTGACGCTTTTTATTTCCTTCTTGCGGCAATATTTGTAGAAAGCGACCGAGAAATAGCTCGAGACCAAGGAGAAGAAATTAATGGAAACCCCCGCTCAAGATACGAGCAGCAACCCAAAAGTCGTTATTATTGGCGGCGGCTTCGGTGGCATGTATGCCGCCAGAATATTGGCCCATCAGCCGCTAGACGTCACTCTGATCGATCGCACGAATCACCACTTGTTTCAGCCATTGTTATACCAGGTGGCTACTGCGATGCTCTCCCCTGCCGACATTGCCCAGCCGATACGAGCCATTCTGAAGGAGGCGAAAAATATTCGTGTTGTGATGGGTCGTGTGGATTCAATCGATGCCACCGGAAAGATAGTGCACACCAGCGCGTTGCAATACCCTTTCGACTACTTGATTCTTGCTGCCGGCGCGCGCCATTCCTATTTCGGCAATGATCATTGGGAGGCCTTCGCGCCCGGGTTGAAAAATCTCTCGGATGCGCTGGAGTTGCGTCGCCGCATCTTGAATGCCTTTGAGATCGCCGAAACTGCCACTGATCCCGAACTCCAGCAAGCCGGACTGACGTTCGTAGTCATCGGGGCCGGCCCAACGGGTGTGGAAATGGCCGGGTCAATTTCGGAGCTGGCAAAACGAACGCTTGTGCACGATTTTCGGAAAATTCAGACAAAGCAAGCGCGCATCGTTCTACTCGATGCCGCGCCAAAGGTTCTGCCGATGTTCGACGATGTTCTCTGTGAGTCGGCTCTCAAGCAGCTTGGTAAGCTGGATATCGAAGTGAAGGTTGGCACGAAGGTACTCGGTGTTACCGGGGACGGAGTTCAGCTCGAGAACGAATTTATTCGCGCGCGCACAGTGGTTTGGGCAGCCGGCAATGCTGCTTCGCCTCTCGCAAAGCAGTTGGGAGAAACCGATCGCCAGGGCCGGATAATCGTCAATGAAGACCTGAGCGTCCCGGGTCATCCCGAGATATTTGCTATCGGCGACGTAGCCAATTTTTCGCACCAGGGTGGAAAGCCGCTTCCGGGCATAGCACCATTCGCGATGCAAACCGGGGAACATGCCGCTCGGAATATCATGGCCCGAGCTATGGGAAGCCCATCGAAACCGTTCAAGTACTGGGACAAGGGCAGCATGGCAACTATCGGTCGAAACAAGGCGATTGCGGATCTTAAGTTCCTTAAGTTGAGCGGATTTCTCGCCTGGTTGAGTTGGCTGCTGATTCACTTGCTTTTTATCGTCGAGCTTCGAAATCAGATTGTCATCTTCTTCCAATGGGCGTGGGCCTATATCACCTACAGTCATGGCGCGCGACTGAGCTACAGAGGGTTCCGGCCCGCCGTGCCGCCCAAAGAAGGCCAGCGTGCGCCGGCGGAAGATGTTTTGTGACCGCCTCGAGAGAATTCTGAAATTCATCCGATTTTCGCACACGATATTTGCTTTGCCGTTTGCGATCGGGTCGATGATTGTCGCTGCGCAAGGCTTGCCCTCCGTGCGGGTCGTGGCTCTCATCCTCCTGGCAATGGTCCTCGCCAGAACGGCCGCGATGGCATTCAATCGCATGGCCGATTGGGAGATTGATAAGGAGAACCCGCGCACGGCGGCAAGGCACATGCTGGTATCCAAGCGGGTTGGTTGGTCGCTCGTAGTATTCCCATCCGCGGCTTTTATTCTGGTTTGCTGGTTTATCAATTCCCTTTGTTTTCTTCTGTCTCCTTTCGCCCTCGCTATTGTTTACTTCTATTCGCTCACGAAGCGGTTTACTTCGTTTACACAGGTCTTTCTCGGGTTGGCGCTGGGGATCGCACCGATTGGCGCCTGGCTCGCTGTGAAAGGGCGGTTTGCGCTTCCTCCGCTGGTTTTGGGATCCGGCGTACTTTTTTGGCTGATCGGCTTCGACCTGATTTACGCGATTCAGGACTACGAGTTCGACCGCAGCAAAGGATTGGGTTCGATGGTGGTCAAATACGGTATTGCTGCCAGTCTGCGCCTGGCGCAGGTGATGCATGCCATTTTACTTGGCTGCCTGTTTGTTTTCGGGATGGTTGGAGGGTTGGGGAAGGTCTACTTCGCTGCGCTTCTTCTGGTTCTCGGCGCATTGGTTTACGAGCATCGGGCGGCTGCTCGACTTGATATTGCGGGCATCAACAAAGCCTTTTTCCAGAGTAACGCATTTGTGAGTGTGGTATTCGTGGTGGCGGTTGCGGCGGACATTTTTCTGCGATCCATCAAGACATCTTGATGAGTCAATCTATCCGTTGCACGCCCCGCCCCTAGATGGTACCCTCCTTTCTTCAGTGCCATGGATACACAACTGCCCAAAGCTCACTCCTTCGATATCGTCGACGCTCTGCAAAAGCGGATCCTTATCCTCGACGGCGCACTCGGCACCATGGTCCAGCAGCTGAAGCTCCAGGAGGAGGATTATCGCGGCACGCAGTTCGCCGGCCATCCGATCAATCTGAAAAACAATAACGACGTTCTGTGTCTGACGAATCCCGATATTATCGAGAACATCCACTTCGCGTACCTGGAGGCGGGCGCCGATATCATCGAGACCAACACATTCAACGCGACCGCGATCTCTCAGGCGGATTTCGGGCTCCAGGAGTTTGTACCGGAGATCAATCGCGCGGCCGCTCGCCTTGCAAGGAATGCGGTTGAACGTATCATGGAGCGACATCCGGATCGGAAGAGGTACGTCGCCGGTTCTATCGGGCCGTTAAATCGGACCCTCTCGATCTCGCGCGACGTCCATGATCCCGGCAAGCGCGATGTGACTTGGGCGCAGGTTAAAGAGGCCTATCAAACACAGGTCGCCGCGCTCATTGAAGGAGGAGTCGATCTCCTCCTCGCTGAGACGACTTTCGATACGCTCAACCTGAAGGCAGCGCTTTTCGCAATTGAAGAGCAGTTTGAGAAACTGGGGTACCGGCTTCCGGTTATGGCTTCCGGCACAATCACCGATGCGAGTGGGCGGACATTAACAGGGCAGACGACGGAAGCGTTCTGGATTTCGATCTCTCACGCGCCGCTGCTCAGCGTCGGTCTGAATTGCGCTCTTGGTCCGAAGGAATTGCGGCCTTACATTGAAGAGCTTGCGCGAATCGCCCCGATCTATGTTTCCTGCTATCCTAATGCAGGTCTGCCCGATCCATTGTCGCCGACGGGATTTCCTGAGACACCGCAGAGTTTTTCCCCACAGCTTCGAGAATGGGCGGAACTCGGCTGGCTGAACATCGTCGGTGGCTGCTGTGGAACTACTCCGGCGCATATCGCCGCGCTTGCTGCGGTCGTAAGAAATGTGGCGCCACGTAAGCTGCCCGAATTGGCTCGAGCCACCCGGCTGAGCGGGCTGGAACCCTATACAGTAGGTCAAAGTTTTACGGTGATCGGCGAACGAACGAACATCACCGGATCACCGAGATTTTCGAAGTTGATTCTGGCCGGTGATTATGACGGCGCTTTAGCCGTTGCTCAGCAGCAGGTTGCCGGTGGCGCGAACCTTATCGACATCAATATGGATGAGGGAATGATCGACTCTGAGGCCGCAATGACGAAATTCCTCAATCTCGTTGCTGCGGAGCCCGACATCGCGCGCGTACCATTCATGGTGGATAGCTCGCGCTGGAGCGTCCTGGAAGCCGGCCTACAATGCCTTCAGAGTAAGGGAATCGTCAACTCGATCAGCCTCAAGGAAGGGGAAGAGAAATTCAAAAAGCAGGCTCGACTCATCCGACGCTACGGGGCGGCGGTAGCGGTGATGGCTTTTGACGAAAAGGGGCAAGCGGACAATTTCCCGCGTCGAGTCGAGATTTGCTCCAGAGCTTTCCGGATTTTGACGGATGAAGTCGGTTTTCCGGCCGACGACATTATTTTTGACCCCAACATACTGACGGTGGCGACCGGTCTGGAGGAGCATAACAATTATGCCGTTGATTTCATTGCCGCCACCCGATGGATCAAAGAGAACCTGCCGCATTGCCGAGTGAGCGGCGGCGTCAGCAATATTTCGTTCTCGTTCCGTGGAAACAATGTGGTTCGCGAGGCGATGCATGCCGCCTTCCTCTACCACGCCATTAACGCCGGACTCGATATGGGAATTGTCAATGCCGGCCAGCTTGCGGTTTACGACGAAATTCCAAAGGATTTGCTCGAGCTCGTTGAAGACGTCCTCCTGAACCGGCGGCCGGACGCAACAGAACGGCTCGTCGAATTTGCTCAAAAGGTCAAAACATCGGCAAAAGTTGAGGTCAAAAGCGAGCTTTGGCGATCAGCGCCGGTCGATGAGCGACTGGCACACGCATTGGTCAAAGGGATCGTCGACTACATCGACGAAGATACCGAGGAAGCGCGTCAGAAATACGGCAGGCCCATTGCGGTCATCGAAGGGCCTCTTATGTCGGGTATGAGCATCGTGGGCGACTTGTTCGGAGCCGGCAAAATGTTTTTGCCGCAAGTGGTTAAGAGCGCGCGTGTGATGAAAAAATCGGTGGCCTACCTGACGCCGTTTATGGAAGAGGAAAAGGCGAGTCAACGGGTTCAGCGGGCGCAAGGAAAGGTTCTGATGGCGACCGTGAAGGGAGATGTTCACGACATCGGCAAGAATATTGTGTCCGTGGTTCTGGGCTGCAACAATTTCGAAGTCATTGATCTGGGCGTCATGGTGACGGCGGAAAGAATCCTGGAGACTGCCAAGGCGGAAGGCGTGGATGTGATCGGCTTGAGCGGGTTGATCACCCCGTCGCTTGACGAGATGGCGCACGTTGCTCAGGAAATGGAACGACTCCGCTTCGAGGTGCCTCTCTTGATTGGCGGCGCGACCACCAGCCGTGCTCATACCGCGGTGAAGATTGCCCCGAATTATCGCGGCCCGACGGTCCATGTCCTTGATGCCTCCCGGGCGGCAGGAGTTGTAGGGGCGTTGCTTAGCGACGAATTGAAACCCGACTTTGTTGATAAGAACATCCGCGACCAGCGGCGCTTGCGTGAAGAATATGGTTCCAGAAATGCTGGAAAGGTACTCCTCCCGATCGGCCGGGCAAGAGAACGCGCAACGCGCATTGATTGGGCTGCAACTCGGATCGACGTTCCGCGGTTTACGGGTCGTCGCGTCATCACAAATCAGCCCCTCGATGAATTGGTTCCTTACATTGATTGGTCTCCCTTTTTTCATACCTGGGAGCTACGGGGTCGTTTTCCCAGGATTTTGGATGATCCTGAGGTTGGCCAGCAAGCGCGCCAGCTTTTTGAAGACGCACAAAAATTGCTGCAAGACATTGTGAATGGAAGGCTTTTCACAGCGCGCGCGGTGTACGGTTTTTGGCCGGCAAACGCCGTGGGAGACGATATCGAACTCTATGGCGATGAATCGCGGTCCTCAATATTGACTACCTTTCATATGCTGCGTCAGCAGATGGACAAGCCTGCGAACCAGTACTGTCATTCACTTGCCGATTTCATCGCGCCCAGGGATTCGGGCCGGGGCGACTACCTTGGTGCATTCGCTGTAACCGCAGGACATGGGACGGATACGCTGGCTAAACAGTTCGAGTCTGACCATGACGACTACAACAGCATCATGGCCAAGGCGCTTGCAGATCGGCTTGCGGAAGCGTTCGCCGAATTCCTTCACGAACGTGTTCGCGCCGAGTGGGGTTATGGCGGGGAGGAGAATCTTTCGACGGAAGACTTGATCAGAGAGGCCTATCGCGGTATTCGGCCTGCCAGTGGCTATCCAGCTTGCCCGGATCACAGCGAAAAGAGGATCTTGTTTGATCTGCTGGCCGCGGAAAAGAACGCGGGCATTCGACTAACCGAAAGTTTCGCGATGTGGCCCGGAGCCTCGGTGAGCGGACTTTATTTCGGTCATCCGGAAGCGAAGTACTTCGGTGTGGGAAAAATCGGTCGGGATCAGGTATTGGACTATCAGCATCGGAAGGGGATGCCGCTTGAAGAGATCGAGCGTTGGTTGGGCCCCTACCTCAATTATGAAGCGGGAGCAGCGGTGTCGACTCCTTGATATTCGTGTGACCGTGAGCAGTTCAGAGTTGAAATAAGTCAGAAAATTTTATGTGAAACATAAAATATTTCTGTGTATAATTCTCAACTTTTCAGCCCGTGTGTGGCCCAGTCGATCTGCATGCAATCGCCCGGTTCAAAGGCCAGTTTGAGGTAGGCCTGGTGGCGGACCGGTCGCACCGTGGCAATGAAGTCATGCAGGATGGATCTTGAGCCTGTGTAACCATGTTCAGAGCGCAAGCGCTCAAAGATCTGCATTCCGGTGTAAGGATGTTTTTCCAGCCAGGAGACTATCAGATCTTTATACGGATCGAGTTTGCTTGCGCGCTTGGATCCCTTGCTGCGCGGCTCGTAGCGGGGTTTATCCAGCCATTTGCGGATGGTCTTGATATTGAGTCCGGTCTTTGCGGCGATCTGAGCCGGAGTCAGCTTCAACTCTCGGCTCAAACGGCGCACTTCGTGATAGGTTTCAAAGTTGATCATTTCTTAACTCCTTGCTTTTGCAGAAGATTTTCGACCATCGCTTTGAGTGACAGAGCGCTAATAGCTCCAATCGGTTGGGGTTCGGAGACGGATGCAGGCCGTTGTGAAGGCTGGTTTTTGTGCTCCCGCAGTTCGCCTTCCATGCTCAGGAGCTGATAGAAAGGTTTTTGGTAGGCGATCAGTCCCAACGCGATCAATTCCCGGCGCGCCCCGGAGAGTGCTTCCGGCTCCAGACGCAACAACTCTGCGATGCGTGGGCCGGAGTAATAGCTTAAACCCTGCGCATCGGAGGCGCAGACCAGAAGAACATACAGCGCCAGAGCCTGTGGGCTGCAATGGCTGAGGTAACCGTCTCGCAACAGGCGGTGGTCAATCCAGCCGAATCCGCGCGGAAGGGCTTTGCGCATTCGCCTGGGATCGATAAGTCGTTTGGTGGGCATAGTGGGTTGTTCCTTAGAGTTTGCCGTGCTGCCAAAAGCCGGCCGCTTTAGCGTTCAGCCGCCAGCACGCGCTTGCCCCTGTCTACGAGTTCCCGGGTAAAAGTGGCAAAGCGATCTTGTAACGCATCACCGATGAGCAACGACACAACTCCCGCAAGCAGAGGCACTTGAACACAGGCAAGATCTTGTAACGCACCCGCACGGGAAGCCTTCGAGGGCTCGCAGAGGCTAAAATCACCTGCTAAGAGGCCGATCTCATTGATCGTAATTGGCTGATTTTGTGAGACTTCAGTGGGGGCAAGATCTTGTAACGCATCTGCCTGTAACGGTCTCTTTTTGCGCCAGTAACCGGGATGGCGCTCTCGCCAGCATTGCACCCGCTCAACATTTTCCGGCCCGCGAAAGTAAAAACGATTTTGCGGCTTGTGGAGCCACTTGGCTTGGGCAGCGGCCTTGCTGGCCTTGCGACACTCGGATTTTGCGCAGTAGCGCTGAGTGTGTCGACTATTCGGGCAGGGAATAAAGAACTCTCTGCAATGGAGGCACTTGCATGATGAAGGCGAGTTCATGGCGAGGCCACAACACCAGCCTATCGCCAAGACGCACTCAAGCTCTGGCTAGCTCGCCATCCAGAACAAAAACCGAAGCCGAAGAAGAACTTTTTTGTGTTGAAGATGGACGAAGAAAATACCAGGAATCCGGAAGAAGATCATGCCACCTAGTTGATCCAAAGAGTCCTCGTTCAAACCTGTAGAATCAGACCAATTTCAGATCGGTCCCCGCATAAGGCTGCCGATGTGGTCGGACTATATTTGAATCCGCCCGAGAATGCCTTGGTGCTCTGCGTAGACGAAAAACCCTGCATTCAAGCTCTGGAGCGGGCCCAAGGCTGGATCCGCTTACCCAACGGCCGGGCACTGACCGG
>DASZHC010000168.1:0-24140 GCA_035938215.1 Chthoniobacterales bacterium | reverse complement strand
CACTTTGGCCGGTCGTATGCGGCTAGGAGGAAGCCGATGCCTGCAATCCCCATGATTGTTCTCAGCGGGATCTGTATCGTGTTGACTGCTATCGCCTGGTTCTCGAAATAGCGGTATCCATGGGAATCGACTCGCGCTCTTGGATTCGAGTCTTGGCGGTTGCAGCGTTCACCTTGCTTTCAACCGGATGCCCCGCACCAATCCCTACCACTCCAGAACCGAGTCCCACGCCGACACCCTCTCCTTCCCCGACTCCAACGCCAACCCCTTTGCCTGAAACGTTCATCCCATGGGCTCGGATGGAGACCGCAAGGCTGTTCAACGGCTTGGAGCTTCATTCAAAGGTAACAACCTCGCAAGGGGATTCAGCCGTTATCGGACGCAAAACCTCCGGTGCCTATTCGCTCGAGCTCGAAATAAACATACGCATGCCAAAAGCAGCACAAACCCTGGAGGATCTTGCCCTCGCCGATCCCCTGCTTGCGTCGACGCTTCCCGGAATCAAAGAAGATATCTCAAAGGCGAAGGTATCAAATTTCTACTATGGGCTGTATCAACTGAAAGTGGACGCGGTCAATCGCGCGCTAGGACGTCTGGACCAGATTATTTCCCGACACAATTTCTTTGACTGCAACACGATCCTTGAGCTCAGCGATGTGAAAACAAACAGAAAAGCGCTTCTGATTCAAAGCGACATGGACGTGAACGCAGATGGCTCTGATGCAGATCGCTACGCGGAAGTCAACGGCTCTTCAACAAACTTTCAGCCGTTCACGAGTTATCGTTGGCCAAAGAAAACGAACAAGCCGAGCCAATTCGCTCCGGAAAGAGAAGAGAGACTCAAACAATTGCAGGCGGAGTACGATACAAAGACAACTTCTGCGGACAGAAAAAAGATTCTGAAAGAACAGATAGAGCAGACGCAACGAGAATTGAGCGACCTGAAAAAGTATAGCTTTCTGATCGCGAAAATTGATCCGTACGTGGTTCTGCCCGGATTTATGCTTCGGCAACCGAATCATCCGTATCTGCCAAAACTTGGCGACTGCGTGGCGATAAGCTACGAGGGAAAATTGTATCCGGCGATACTTGGCGATGCCGGCCCCTCGTACAAAATCGGGGAGGCTTCTCTGCGCGTTTGCACACAACTGGATCCGAGTTCAACTCCGTATATCAGGCCTGCGAGTAATTTGAACATTACCTATATCGTCTTCCCGGGTTCGGCGGAGGACCATCCTGGACCTCCCGATCTGAAAAAACTTCACGACCGATGCGCAACTCTCTTGGGCGAGATTGGAGGATTCGCAGGCGAACTCTGGGAATGGGAAGACCTTTTGGCCAAGCCAACCCCTTCTCCGTCGCCTCAGGAAAGTCCTGCCCCTTCCGCATCAGCTTCGCCCGAACCCACTCCCAAAAGCTCGCCATCTGCAAAGCCGGCTGCCTCCCTGAACTCAGGCACGCCGAATGGCGATTGAGCAAGTGACTAGCCTAGCCTCCACCGATCATCGTTGCCAGGAGCGGATGGCCCATTGCTGGCCGATTTCCTGGAGGGCGTCCGCTCCGTCGGCGCCGTGAGATGGTGTTGGTGCTGGCTACCGGCAGCGCAAGTAGGAGGACGAGTCGTCAATGACGGGAGGTAGGGCCGCATCTCCGAGGCGACCGCTCTTAGCGGGCAGCTCGGAGATCTACCCCTACCAAGTTGATGCACCGGACGGTCCGATTTCAAGTTCCTTGGGAGAGACGGCCTCCGTGCGTCCGACTCATCATTTTCTGGCCCCATAACAAGGAGAAAAATGGGACGGCACAGAGGCCGTCCCTCCCTAAATGAACGAATTCCTCCTCGAGCGAGTCGCCGAGACCCGTGCGTTTGCAAAGCGAGGTCTCTCCAGCGATCTTCCCGTTTCCGGTATCAGCTACCGCTTAGTTAAGAAATTCTGGGTGACATCCGAGGTGCCCGCGCCACCCGGTGTGCTCTGCCCCCCTAATAAAACCGGCCCCCTATGCCCCTGCGTGTTCTCCGGCAAGCTACGGTTTCTCCCACTGGCCGGATTTGGCAGAGCGAAAAATGGCATCAATGACCGCCATGTTCTGCACCGAGCCCTCGAGGGGCACCGGCAACGGGGTACCCTCGCGGACACTTTTCGAAAACAGGTCGCCCTGGATCGTGTACTGATCGCAAACCGGAAATTCCACGATCTCAGCTTTGCGGCCGGAAACATCGGATCCGGGGTCTACAAAGATCCGGCAGGCTTGGTCCGGCGGTGCATTGAACGGGATCTCCACCTCAATGCGTCCTGCGGTGCCGAAGATCTGGACCCGTTGGTACGGCACCACCTGGGTGCTGCAGGTGAATACGGATTGGCCCGCGGGAAAATCGAGGATGCCCGACGTCACTGCGTCCGTTCGCATTTCGGGATCCTCTACGATGACTCCAGAGACACGGTATGGTTCCTGAGCAAAGATAAGGCGTGAGGTGTAAACCAGATAGCATCCGATATCCATGAGGGCGCCGCCGCCGAAATCTGCGATGTTGCGGATATTTTTCGCGTCCCGGTTATTGTAGCTGAAAGCCCCCGAAACGGAGCGCACAGAACCGATGCGGCCCTGTTTGATCAGCTCAAGAACGCCGATCCACTGAGGATGCGTTCGAACCATAAACGCCTCTTCGATCTTTGTGCCCGTCCGACTTCGGACTTCCAGCAGGGTTCTGGCTTCTTCGGCATTAAGCGCGACAGGCTTTTCGCACAAGACATGCTTCCCGGCTTCAGCGGCTTTGATGGTCCAGGGAAGATGAAGATGGTTTGGCAATGGATTATAAACGACCTCGATTTCCGGATCGGCCAGAAGCTCTTCATAAGTTCCGTAGGCTTTGCGGACGCCGAGTTGGTCAGCGGCCTGGCGGGCCTTCTTGATGTCCCTCGAAGCAATCGCTGTAACCTGCGATGATTCACCTCGCTGCATCGCCGGAATCACTTTTTTCAAAGCGATATTTGCTGCACCCAAAACACCCCATTGTACTTTGTTTTCCATGAGTTTGTCGGATAATGCCCCCGTCTGGATTGATTTCAAAGGGCGCTTTTTCGATTGGATAATGTAATTACATTGGTTACAGTTTTTGTGTGCATAATTGCCGGTTCGCTTTCGCGGTTCACGTGATGGCTGTGCTGGGATTGGAAAAGGATCATTGCTACCCTTCCACCCGGCTTGCTGAGACCGTCAATACAAACCCAGTGGTCATCCGGCGTATTCTTATAGAACTGCAGGAAGCCGGGCTCATTTCGACTTTGCGCGGTCCACATGGAGGTTCAGTTTTGAATCGCAGACCTGAGCGGGTGACGCTCCGTGAGATTCGCAACGCCGTAGAAAAAGGCCAGGTCTTCGGTTCGCATCCAAATAAGCCTTCCAGGAAATGTCCGGTTGGGAAAAACATCAATAAAGTCATGATGGAGGTTGCGGATCGCGCCGGAAGAGCGCTTGAACGAGAACTGGACAAGATAACGCTTGCGGACGTGCTTCGCGAAGTGCGGGAGTCTGAAAGTTCCGCTTGATTTGTAACAATTTTGGTTACCTTTATTCAAGGTTCTCTGAATCTTTCGCAGGATGCAACTATGCTTTACGATTTTTACCCGACCTGGGTCCGAACGTTTGTCGAAAATTCATCCGGCGACTCCCCGTCAGTCGGTGCGCCCCCAAATGACGCCGAATTGCTGGACGCTTACTCTAAGACCGTCAGCGGTGCCGCAACAGCCGTCTCCCCAGCCGTAGTCAATATTCAGGTTAAAGGTGTCACCGAGGGCAGGCGCGGCGAAGGCGGTGGCAGCGGATTCATCATCGCCCCGGACGGATTTATCCTTACAAACAGCCATGTCGTTCACGGTGCAAAATCAATCGAGGTAAATCTCGCGGATGCGCAATCCTTAAGCGCAACGCTGGTCGGAGAGGATCCGGAAACCGATCTTGCGGTGATTCGGATCGACTCGGCCCACCTTCCTTTCCTTGTGTTTGCCGATTCGAACAAACTTAGCGTGGGACAAATCGCCATCGCGATCGGAAGCCCTCTTGGCTTTCAACAAACCGTTACCGCCGGTGTTGTGAGCGCGCTGGGCAGGTCTATGAGAGCGCAGTCGGGCCGCCTGATGGATAATATCATCCAGACCGATGCAGCCCTCAACCCAGGCAACTCCGGAGGCCCTTTGGTAAACTCCTCGGGAGCAGTGATCGGGGTGAATACGGCAGTCATTCTGCCCGCGCAAGGACTCTGTTTCGCGATTGCCGCGAACACAGCGCAGCTGGTCGCGGGGTTGCTGATTCGAGATGGGAAAATTCGGAGGAGCTACCTTGGTTTGTCCGGGCAGAACGTCACGATTCATCCGAGATTGGTTCGGTACCACAAGCGGGCCAAGAATCAGGGGATCCTCGTAGCAGGTACTGAGGAGGGCGGACCGGCTGAGCGTTGCGGTCTGACCGAAGGCGACATCATTATCGCCTTCAAAGGTTCGCCTTTGTACAATATCGACGATCTTCATCGGGCGCTTGTTGGTACGGAGATCGGGATCGAATCCACCCTTACTGTCATCCGCGGAACCGAATTGGTGAATTTGCTGGTGGTACCACAAGAGCTTCCGGCAAGAAGCTAGTGAGTACTTAAATAGATGCTCCGCGCCTATTTAAGTGCGTGTTTCAAAGTCAAAGAATTGATACAAACTGTTTGAAAGTCTTCTCTCCACAAATGCAGCAGAATCGTCCGGCCTAGCCGGCGGAATTCTCCTTTCTCGGCAAACGCGGCGAACGGTGCATGCAGTAGTTTTGTCAAAGACTCAAGGTGGTTTCCAATTCCACACAGTCGGAAAGACGATAGAATTTCACTGGATACCGCTCTTTCAGAGCGGGTCGCATACTAATATTCAAGACCCAGGGTTCCGCTTCGCTCCACCCTGGGCTGAGGTCTACTACGCCTTCGGCGTGTTCCCCAGGTGTTACCTCCCGAAAATGCCTTAGTTGCAGAGTGTCTTTTACGCTAAACAGATGAAAAATTCTCGTTACGACCCGCATAACGGCTAACCCTGATCGCTCACAAACCGTGGGAGGAAGCCCACGCCCTGTTTACTTCCTTTCAAGTCCAATTTCCTTCAGAGCCGCTCCCTGAGCGGCTCTATAGCGCAAAAATCCTCGAGCGCCTTGGCTCGTGGATTTTCGCGCTAAACCGGTTTGATCCAGAGCTTGTATTCGTAGGGTCTTGCAAAAACCCAATACTTTTCGTGCACCTCTGCACCCCAACTGTTGTCACCGCCAATACCCATCTTGGTCGTAATCGCTCCGTCCTGGTAATTGTTAGTCAAGTCAGCTTCGACCTCAAAATCTCGCACGTAGACAGGCCCTACCGCCCGGAGAAACACATCGCGAAAGATGCCGCTGAGGCGCCACTTGTCCTGATCTTCAAGGTAGTTACCGTCACAAAACTGGTATACTTCCACTGCCAGGAAATTGTCACCGGCCCTGAGATCAGCGGTAATGTTGAATTCTCAAGGACTTCAAAAGCGAGCGTGCCCTGGCCCGCGATAACGCTCGGATCGTCGAACGGATTGATGTAATGAAGTTCGTGTTCCAGTGTCAAACGTCGCGCCTCGGTTCGTGCTTGATCGAAACTGTCCCCGTGCAGCACAACATTTGCGAATAGACTTTTGTCAAGGATTCTAGCGAGGCCGTGCCTCAGGCCGGAGATGCGCCCCTACCAGTCTGACCGCGGTGCAAAACGGTCTCGAGTTCACCCTCATTATTTCGTTGAACAACTTCGCGTGTTTGGTGATCTCTTACGACTACGACTGTTACTTAGCATGACTTTCGAACGGAATATTCGGGCGGCTGAAGGCTATGCGGATCTGGGGATGTATGATGATGCTCTGGCGGAGTTGGATGAACTTGATCCGGACGAACAGGAGCGTCTCGAAACACTCCGCATGCGAGCGGAAATCGTCTTGCGCAAACGTGACTGGAGGTCAGCGCTTCGGTTGAGCCTCAAAGCCTGCCAGCTTTATCCCAACGAATCATCAGGCTTCATTCACGCCGCGTTTTGCCTTCACGAACTCGGACGCACCCAGGACGCAAAGCAAACGCTGCTGGATGGGCCGGCGAAACTTCTGGACGAGCCCGTCTACTATTACAATCTTGGCTGCTACGACGCCGTGCTCGGAAATCTGGATCAGGCAAAGGCCTATTTGCACGCCAGTTTCCGGCTGGATAAATCGTTCCGCGACATGGCGAAGAACGATCCGGACCTCGAGCGGATCAAAGATGAACTCTAGGAACCGCAGACCGTGCTGCCGGGAACCTGGATCAGGCAGCACTCGGAAAATTGTTCTGGAAACTGTCGGCTTCATCGGGATTCAGTTCGGCTAAATCCAGCTGGACACTCCGCGGAGCAAAGCATAAGCTAGACTGAGCTAGACTGAGCTAGATTAAAAGGGGCATAAAGCCATGCGCGAGATAGGCGCCTTTGAGGCGAAGAACAAATTTGGCCAGCTGCTCGATTGGGTTGAGCAGGGCGAAGAGATCACTATCACCCGTCACGGCAAAGAGGTCGCGCGTATGGTGCCAGTCCACCGTGGTTTCAACCGGGACGCGGCGCGCGCCGCCGTTCGGCGCATCCGCGACCGCGCTTGCCAGCGCAAGCTTGGCCGCTTTGACTGGGCCGAGTGGAAATCGTACCGCGACGAAGGCCGCCCGTGAGTCTTGTCCTTGATAGCTCGGCGACACTTGCTTGGATTTACAGCGACGAGACGACCGCGACGATCCGCCAGCTATTTGACGACGTCGCCGAGAACGGCGCGACCGTGCCGACGCTCTGGCGGCTGGAGATCGCTAATAGCCTGACGGTTGCCGTGCGGCGGGGTCGTATCGACGCAGATTTTCGCCGCGCCGCGCTCGCAGATCTTGCGCTCCTAGACATCACAACCGACCCACACACGGATTCGCTGGCCTGGGGCGAAACTCTGAGCCTCGCCGACCGCTTCCGCCTCACCGTGTATGACTCCGCCTACCTGGAGCTCGCGCAGCGCCGCTCATTGCCGCTTGCCACACTCGACGACGATCTTTCTGCCGCGGCTGCAGCGCTTGGCCTTCGTATCCTAGCAGGCGCCCCATGACGTTTTGCTATAGACCCGTGTTCGGACTTTATCGCTTGGCCCGCTCTGCCAGTGCGTGCATTTTTTGGGGCAACGCAAGACGATGCTATGCTAGTGTCCTGTCCCCGAAATAGCATGTATTTTGTTGCGATGAAAATGGGCCGTCGACAAGGCGCGAGGAGCGGAGCATCCCGCTCCACTTTCTATATTCCTGGTACTCTTGGTCTCGAGGGTAGCATGGAGGTGGGGCGGGACGTGACCGACGAGCAACGCCGTCGCCGGCCCATTTTCATCGCAACCCATCGGGCCGGAGCCAGTTGGCCGTTTTTCCGCGTTGCTCTCTCGGCCCGTATGATTCAGATATGGGCGCTCATTCGCGCCTTGAAAAACAGCCAACCGACTTCCGGCAAAACATATGTTATTTCGGGGACAGGACACTAGGGTCTAATCTCCGAGCTGACCCTCCAAGAAAGGTCGCCTCGTAAATGGGACCCTCGTAACGACAGCATGGATCTCGAACGGATCATCGAACTTTTTGAAGAGAATTTTCTAAGCTTTGGCGAGTTAGGGGCATCTCTTTGTATAACGCGCAACAACGAGGAATTAATCAATCTTGCTGGCGGCCATTGCGATCGCGAAAAGAACATTCCATGGACGACAAAGACGCCGGTCTTGATCTGGTCGGCCACAAAAGGGCTCGCTTCTGCTTGTTTGATCCATGCCATGTGGACACACGGCATTCCACTGGATCAAAAGGTGGCTGACATATGGCCCGAATATCGCAGCGGCGGAAAAGCCGGTACGACGCTTCTCCACGTACTTGCTCATCAGGCAGGACAGCCGGCGCTTCGCGATGCCGCAATTTCGATGCTCGATCACGAGGCCGTTGCCGCTCAACTCGCCCGGCAGCAACCTTTCTGGAAACCGGGCGATGCGCACGGTTATCACGCGCGAACCTATGGTTTTCTTTTGGACGAACTCGTTCGCAGGATCACACAAGGCACGTCGCTGGGGACCTATTTCCAAAAGGTTTTTGGAGAACCCATGGGTCTCGATCTCTGGATCGGAATACCGGATTCGGTCGCCCCGAGGGTCGCCCCGATTTTCGCTCCAAGAAAGCCGCGCGAATCGGGTGGTGCCGAGGATATCTTTTACGAAGCTCTTTCCCAACCGGATTCTTTGACACGAAACGCGTTCCAGACACCCGCAGGACTGAACTCCCCGTTCCTGATGAATGATCCAAGCGTTCGCCGCCATTCTTTGCCATCCCTCGGAGGTATCGGCACGGCGGAATCCCTGGCGCGGTTTTACGCTCTGCTTTGTGCAAATCAGCTTTTCCCGTCTGAAACGGTCGATCGAATCGGTCAGCTGCAGTGCACCGGACCGGATCAAGTCCTACGAGTCGATACTGCTTTCGGAATTGGTTTCATGAAAGATCCTGTGGTTAATGCTGGCAAAACTCGCAGCATCTTTGGCTCGTCACTTGGTGCGTTCGGCCAGCCCGGATCTGGTGGAAGCCTGGGATTCTGTGACCCCGAGAACGGGGTGGCCTTCGCGTATGTCATGAATCAGATGGAGCCCGGCCTTTTCCCGAACGCGAAATCGCTTCGAATTGTAAGACACTTTTATGACGTGTGTTTATAATGCTGAGTTCAGCCTTACAACGCATGGCAAGGGGACCCATGAAGTAACGCCAAGGGTTCAAGACATTGTCCGGGAAAGCCGCGTCAGGAACGGGCTTGCAACGATTTTTATTAAACATACAAGCGCGAGTCTAATTATTTTCGAGAACGCGGACCCGTCGGCCAGAGGCGACCTTGAAGAATTCTTTGCCCGCTTAATCCCCGAGGAAGCTTCTTACTTTACCCACACAATGGAAGGATCGGACGACATGCCGAGTCACATTCGGATGGCGCTTACGCGGACTTCGGAGTCGATCCCGGTGCGCGATGGCCGGTTGAGTCTGGGAACCTGGCAAGGGATTTTCGTCTACGAACATCGTCGCCATTCGCATTCCCGTTCGATCGCGGTGAGCGTAATCGGAGAAACGTAATGAGCCTGAGTCCGACCGAACCAACGCTCATCTTATCGGATCTGCATCTCGGTCACCGAGCTTCACGGATCAAAGATCCGGAACAACTCACTCCAGTGTTCCAGGGTTCGTCCTCGATCATTTTCAACGGAGATACGGCGGAAATGAGGCATACAACCGACCGACCCATCGGGCGAAAGCTTGCGGCCGAACTGGCCCGAATCTGCCATCAAGAGGGAAAAAAAGCATTTTTTGTCACCGGAAACCATGATCCAACAGTTTCAAACATCAATCATTTGGATTTGCACCAGGGAGCTGTGCTGGTCACCCACGGCGACATTCTGTTTCTCGGTGTGGCCCCCTGGAGTCGGGCCGCAAAACATTACCTGATGAAGCATCGAGAAATCCTGGGCGATCTTGGTCCCGAAGATTTCACGGATTTCGAGAAACGGCTTCTAGCCACTAAGCGGACGGCCATCGAACTTGAGTTGATCGAGCCGGCTCTAACGGATGATCGCTGGCCGGGTTTGCAACTGTTCCTCCGCCAATTCTGGCCACCGTTCCGTCCACTCATGATTTTGAAGGCGTGGTTGGAAACTCCGGGAAAAGCCGCAAATCTTGCACGGGTTTTCCGGCCGCAAGCGCGGTACATATTGGTCGGGCACACGCATTTTCCCGGCGTCTGGAAGATCGATCCCCGGATCGTCATCAACACCGGCGGGTTTGTTGCCTGTTTCGGAGCGTGCGCGGCGATCATCGACTCGAAAAGAATCGAACTGCGGCAAGTCGACTCCCACAAACGCAAATTTGTACTAGGCAAACGGCTTGCCGGCTACACGATCGATCCTCTCCGGCCAACGGATGGATTCTAGGGAATCATTCACGAGTTCGGCATAAGTTAATGCAGGGTGGTCGCCGAGATGGTCCTCTGCGAGCCTTTCGCGATCCCTCGCATAATTTATCGAATAGAGCCCGAACCTCGGCGTGAAGGATCCCCATTCGTAGTTGTCGAATAGCGACCAGTGCAGATAACCGATGAGTGGGATCTCAGACTCGATCATGCTCTTGACGGCTGCGACATGCAGTCTTAGAAAATGGCTGCGAGTCATGCGGTCCCGTCTCTGCGTATTCTTGTTATCCGTCCTTCGCCTCAGCGCCATGCCATTTTCAGCGACAAGAATGGGGCGGTGTCCGAAATCTCTGCTGTAGTAGTCACAAAAGAAACGCATGCCGTCCGGTAGAACACGCCAGTCCCACCATTTGCTGGTGACGCTGTTCATCAGCCAGCTGCGCAGCGATTTGTTTTTGAATTCGTGATCCCACCAGACCGGATGCCGGAACATATGGGCGGCGAACGGGTCGTAATAATCGATTGCGATGTAGTCTAATGCCGACGGTCGATTGACCGCATAGAGTTGCTCGACCAAACCGGCAAAAGATTCCGGAATGAATGTCTTGTAACCGAGCCAATTGCTTATCTTTTTGAGGTAGGCACCGAAAAAATAGGGCACATCCTTTTTCAGAGGAATTCTTGCCGCGCAGAACGCCTGTTCAAACTGGCCTATTTTCGCGAATATGTAGTCGCTGAGATTCGACAATCGGACACCGCGTTCCCGCACCGAAACCAAGTCGAGCAACACCTTGTCAGACCAGTACAGATCGCTGCAATAATTGTTAAAGGTAACCATCGGCTCGGGCCACCCTTGTTCCACAGATATCTGATGGATGAGATTGTACGCCTGGACATGGGTGATCAGTATCTGGCGGTAAACATCAAGCAGTGTTCTTAAACCATGTGTCTTGCGCCCCCGACCCGGGAACTGCGTGCCGAAATAGGTGTTCAGCACAAGCATGTTCGGTTCGTTGATTGTGATGTAATAGCGGATTGGAGCAAAACCGTGACGATCTGTCAGCGCACGATTGACATAGAGCAAAGTCTCTCGAACATAACGACAAAAATGTTCCGTCGTGCTTGGTTCGAGCCACGGATCCGTTCCGAGCCAGGAGGGATGGACAAAGTGGTGAAGAGTAACAATCGGTTCAAGGCCATTTTGCCGGCATTGCACGAGCATATCGACGTAACGATCCAGCGCCCGATAGTCGAATGAGGGAGGCGGTCCCGGTGCGTCAATCCGCGTGGGTTGTACGCGACTCCATTCAATGCCAAGACGAAAAGCATTAAGGCCAAGAGTCCGGCAACGCGCGAAATCTTCCGGATAGCGTCTCCAGAAATCGGCCGCTTCCGCCACGGTCACGACGTCGCCCTTCCGTTCAGCCGCGGCCCAGTTCGTCTGCGGCTGGTCCCGACCATTGTACCCACCTTCGGACTGGTAGGCTGAGGTTGCGACGCCCCAGAGAAAATCACTCATGTTGAACGGACCTTCGTATCACGTTCCTTACTTGCGGCGATTGTGATTGCCTCAGCCTCATCGTCGCTGACTTCAAGCGCTCCGACCTTGTCATAGACGAGGGTCTCAACAATCGTATGTGCCGCGTTGGGCCGGCCCAGCGCTAACGCATTGCGCCGCATAATCTCCAGGCGAACCGGATTTTGCAGCAAATTGTCAATCTTGTACGGAATCGTGGTCATTTCGTTGCACTTCACAGCCACGCCGTCCTCAAGCAGATGATCGCTGTTACGTTCCTCCTGCCCCGGAATTGGGCTCACGATGACCATGGGCAATCCACACGCCAGCGCCTCGGCTGTAGTCAACCCGCCGGGTTTCCCGATGAATAAATCGGAAATCTTCATTAGTTTAGGCATTTGTCTGCTGTATCCGAAGATCTTGAAATTCTCTCGATCGTTGCCAACCTGCTGCGTTACCTTATCGCGCGCTTCCTGGCTTCTGCCGCACACAACGATCGTCTGGGGTTTGGATCGCAGATTTTTAAGCCGTTGGACAACGAACTCAGCCGGACCGACACCCAGCGCGCCGGCCGAAAGCAGGAGCGTTGGACGGGTGGGATTCAGGTCGTACTCCAGCCTGGTGGCAACCCGATCAATCGGAGCCGCAAAAGCCGGATCAATCGGGATGCCCGAAACGGTGATCCTGTCCTTCGGCAAGCCCAGTTCTTCGAGATGAACCCTGGTTTCCTCGATCGCCACGAAATAGCGATGAAACATACGGCACAACCACATTGCATGAAAATCCAGGTCTGTTACGACGATCGAGAGGTGAGCATCCAGGAGACTTTTCGCAATCAGATGAGAAATAATGCCAGCCGGCATGAAATGCGTGCAGACAGTGATATGCGGATTGAACTGGCGAATGAACTTTACCAGCGGGCCTGTATTCAGGCGATCCAGCATCAGGCGCATCCCGTCGGTCTTCCAAGGTTCGTCGCTCTCCTTGTACCACCAACCGAGGAATTCAGGAGCGTTCTGGACGAGGCGGTCATAAAGCTTCGAATAGAAGTCCCGGAACAATTTGTTTGTGAAATCAAGCGCGTCGCTATGCACCACCTCGCCGACTTTCGGATGCTCTTCGAAGACCTTGGTCAGCGCCTCGCCAGCTCGGACATGGCCGGTTCCCGCGCTGGTCGAAATGATCAAAACTCGCTTCTTCATCGTTAATCCAGATATGCTCCGCTCCTCGCGCCTTGCCGACGGCCCATTTTGAACGCAACGAATGGCATGTTATTTCGGGGACAGGGCACTAGCAGCATAATGTACTAAAATTGGGGAAAAGGGAAATTGCGGTAGTTCTCGTTCGACAAGACAGCGATACCAAGTAGGGGTTAAGCTCAGTATGAACAAGGTGCGAGTATGGACCGGTGCTCCTCACCCTTTGGGTGCAACTTTGACCGGCGAAGGGGTTAACTTTGCTCTCTATTCGGAAAATGCGACCGGCGTGGATCTTTGCCTGTTTGAGCACCCGGATGCGGACCATGAGGCGGTCAGGGTCCGAATGACGGAGCGGACCGACCATGTCTGGCATGTTTTGCTTCCTGACATCCGAGCGGGGCAACTTTATGGCTACCGTGTTTACGGCCATTACGAGCCGTTAGACGGGCATCGATTTAATGCTTCAAAGGTTCTCATCGATCCTTATGCCAAAGCGATTGCCGGAAAGATCAAGTGGGGTCCTGAGATGTTCGCATATCCGTTGGGCGAAGCTCAGGAGGACCTTACGCGGGACTATAGAGACAACGCAAAATCCGTGTCAAAATCTGTGGTCGTTGATACCGCTTTTGCCTGGGGCAGGGATCAACGACCCCAGATTCCGCTTCACGAGTCGATTATTTACGAAGTGCATGTTTGCGGTTTCAGCAAACTTTGGGACAAAGTTCCGGAAGAGCTTCGCGGGACCTATGCCGGACTGGCATCCCCTGCGGCCATCAAGTATTTCAAAGATCTTGGGGTAACAGCGATCGAGCTTCTGCCGGTGCACGAGCATGTCGATGACAGCATCCTGCTGGATCGCGGCCTCTCAAACTATTGGGGCTACAATTCCATCGGTTATTTTGCGCCTGAATCCACCTATTCAAGCAAAGGGGTATTGGGCGGCCAGGTAACCGATTTCAAAGAAATGGTCCGCGAACTGCATCGTACCGGACTCGAGGTTATCATCGATGTGGTTTACAACCATACAGCGGAAGGAAATCACCTCGGCCCCACGCTCTCGTTCAAAGGCGTCGATAATTCGGCCTACTACCGCCTGGTGCTCAACGACCGCCGTTTTTATATGGATTACACCGGCTGCGGCAACACGCCCGACACTCGCAACTCAAGGCTGCTTCAACTCATCGCCGATAGCCTTCGCTATTGGGTAACTGAAATGCATGTGGATGGGTTCCGCTTCGACCTGGCGTCGACGCTTGGTCGCGAAGATCATTTTGTCGAGCGAGACGCCGGGTTCTTCGACATTCTTTTGCAAGACCCTATTCTGTCACAGGTAAAGCTCATCGCCGAACCCTGGGATGTCGGCGAAGGAGGGTATATGGTCGGAAATTTTCCTGTTCCGTGGTCGGAATGGAACGGTAAATATCGGGACTGCGTTCGTCGCTTTTTGAAGGGTGATCACGACACCATGGGAGAATTCGCCTCCCGGATAACGGGCAGTCCGGATCTTTATGAGCAGCAGGGAAAACGCCCCTATGCCAGCATCAATTTTGTGACTGCGCACGACGGATTCACGTTGAGAGATCTTGTTTCATATAACGAGAAGCACAACGAGGCGAACGGGGAAGAAAACCGCGACGGGGATAGCAACAACAACTCATGGAACTGCGGCGCGGAAGGACCCACCGACGATCCGGTCATAAATGCGCTTCGAAGACGGCAGCAACGCAACTTCCTCGCGACTTTATTTCTCTCTCAGGGAGTCCCGATGATAAACGCCGGAGACGAATTTTCGCGCACCCAACAAGGAAACAATAATACCTACTGCCAGGATAATCCATTGAACTGGTTCAATTGGAACTGGGACGACGACGCCAAAGCTCTGTTTGATTTTACAAAACGCATCATCAAATTTCGAAAGGACCATCCGGTCTTTCGCCGGCCCAAATATTTCATGGGAAGGCGGATTCGGGGATCCGATGTCAAGGACATCATGTGGTTCAATCCATCCGGAGCTGAGATGAATGACCGGGACTGGACAAATGGATTCGCGAAATGTCTCGGGATGCTGGTGAGCGGATCAACCATTGATATTCGAGATCTCAAGGGAGAACCGATTCACGATGACACTTTCCTTTTGTTGTTTAATGCTCATTACGAACCGTTAACGTTTATCTTGCCAGGACGGGAACAGATCCGATGGGAATTGCTTCTCGACACAAGCAAAGAGCGGGGGTTTCTCAAAACCCACAAAGTAACCTCGGCAGGCGAGGAGGTCGAATTGGTCGACAGAAGCATCTGTCTATTGAAGCTTTCCGAAGGCGAAGAGAGCTTTGCTCGAGAAGAATCCTGGACGACAAAAGCCGGGAAGGCTCCCTCTAAGGTGCCCAGTAAACCCGCTGAAACAGTAACCGATGGACAATAGACTATATTCTCAAGGAGCGGAAATAGTGCCAGGGGGAGTCTCGTTCCGGACCTGGGCGGACCGACGGAAACAAGTGTCTGTGGCCATTCTCGCAGAGGATGGAAGCATCCTTCGCGAACTGTCGCTCTCCGAGGAGGGCGACGGCTATCGCAGTGCCCTTGATCCAGCGGCGGGCGTGGGAACACTCTACAAGTATCGGATCGACGGCAATCTGTTTCCGGATCTCGCTTCCCGTTTTCAGCCGAAGGGTGTCCATGGTCCATCGCAAGTAGTTGATGGAAGGTCGTTCACCTGGACGGATTCGACCTGGGCTCGACCTAAACTTGGGGAGCTCGTCATTTACGAGCTGCATGTCGGTACCTTTACCACTGAAGGAAAATTCGCCTCGATAATAGAGCATTTTGAGCACCTCAAACGTACTGGGATCAATGCAATCGAATTGATGCCGATCGCAGACTTCGCGGGAGACAGGAACTGGGGTTATGACTGTGTTTCTATTTACGCTCCCGCGCACGTTTACGGCTCGCCTGAGGAACTACGAATTCTTGTGAACGCGGCGCATCAGGCCGGTCTGGCGATCCTTCTGGACGTGGTTTACAACCATCTGGGACCCGACGGAAATTACATGAGCGTGTATTCCGATCGGTACTTTAACGCCGCGCACCATACCCCCTGGGGCGCCGCATTCAATCTCGACGGCGAAGAGTCTGGTCCTGTCAGGAGTTTTTTTGCTGAGAATCCTCAATACTGGATCAGGGAATTTCATGTCGACGGTTTCCGCCTCGATGCGACGCACGCCATACCGGACGAATCGCCCAAGCACCTCATTCAGGAGATCGCAGAGAACGTCCAGGCGCGTGGCTCACTCGTGATCTGCGAGGATCCGCGAAATGATCGCAAACTGGTGCTTTCCCGCGAGCAAGGTGGATATGGTTGTGACGGGGTGTGGGCCGATGACTTTCATCACGTGGTTCGCGTGCAGATGACGAAGGAAAGGGAAGGCTACATGGGATACTTCAAGGGAACGATGAAAGAACTGGTAAAGACGCTCCGCTTCGGCTGGCTCTTTACCGGGCAATTACAAAAGGACGGCATACGTCGCGGAACCAAGCCGGGGGACATTGAACCGGAGCATTTCATCCATTGCATCTCGAACCACGATCAAGTCGGCAATCGGGCCTTTGGCGATCGCATTAACCGGATCGTATCACCGGCTTCCTATCGAGCCGCATCTGCATTGCTTCTCGTGGGACCCTATACGCCTATGCTGTTCATGGGGCAGGAATGGGCCGCATCGACTCCGTTTCTCTACTTCACGGACCATCACGACGAACTGGGCAAAGGCGTAACGGAGGGTCGCCGTCAGGAGTTCTCCGAGTTCTCCGATTTTCGCGATCCGGAAAAACGCAATCGAATTCCCGACCCGCAAGCTTTGCAGACTTTCCTGGATTCGAGACTGAATTGGTCTGAAGTAGCGGAGTCATCGCATCGAGAACTCCTCGCTCTTTACACAGATTTTTTGAGGTTTCGTCGAACCGAACTCAGGGATCGCCGGCGGCGACGTTGGCGAATAGCACGGGTCTCGGACACTGCGATTGGCCTGCGTTACCGGCGCGGAAGAGCGGGCGACATTCTTGTCCTGGCGCAGCTTTTGGCGAACGAGAGCAGAATTGAATCGGAATCAACTCTGCTTCGGCCCAAGCTGGGGCGAACCTGGGGCCGCGGTCTATCCTCCAATGAGAAGGTCTACGGAGGTGACCGCACCGGGTATTTTGATCCGGAACAGAGACAATTCGTTCTGGCGGAACCAGAACTGATCGTCTTTTGCGAACAATGACTGGAGGAAATAGGAGATGGCATCTCGACTGCGCATACCAACTGCAACCTACCGGTTGCAGTTCAATCGGCATTTTACGTTTAAGGACGCAACGAATATCATCCCGTATCTGCAGAAGCTCGGGATCAGCGACATCTACAGCTCACCGTTTTTTCGTTCGCGTCCTGACAGCGATCATGGCTACGACGTCAGTAACCACAACGAACTGAACGCGGCGATCGGAACCCGGGAAGAGTTCGATACAATGGCAGCCGCGCTGAAGCAGGCTGGTCTGGGCCAAATTGTCGACTTTGTGCCTAACCATATGGGCATCATCGATCCCCGGAATGAGTGGTGGATGGATGTCCTCGAGAATGGCCCAAGTTCGGTGTTCGCACCCTTCTTTGACATCAATTGGAATCCGCTGAAGGAGAAAGTTAAAAATAAGGTGCTCCTTCCTGTTCTCGGTGATCAGTATGGCCGCGTGCTTGAACGCGGCGAGTTCCATTTGCGGTTCAGAGACGGGGCTTTCTATCTCACCTATTATGACTGGGTTTTTCCGCTTAACCCGCGAACCTACAATTTCATCCTTCGACTAGCGCTCGAGAAGCTGAGCCAATACTCGGATGAAGATATGTATCTTGATCTGGAAAGCATTCTTACCGCGCTGGAATACCTCCCGAACCGCACCGCTATCGAAGAGGAAAAAGTCCGGGAACGTGCGAGAGAAAAGGAGGCCGTCAAGCGCCGAATCTTGCGGCTTTGCGTTGAATGCCCTCAGGTCCAAGATGCCATTGAGCTTGGTATCAAGCATCTCGAGGGCCGAGTTGGTGATCCGCATTCGTTTGATAGACTGGACGAATTGCTTGATGCGCAGGCCTATCGGCTCAGTTACTGGAGAGTGGCAGCCGAAGAGATCAATTATCGACGTTTCTTTGATGTAAACGAACTGGCGGCGATTCGCGTCGAGAATACGGTCGTTTTCAATACTATCCACAAGTTTATCTTCGAGCTGCTCGAGATTGGAAGCGTCACAGGTTTGAGGATTGATCACGTAGACGGACTTTATAATCCCAAGCAGTATCTTACCGAGCTGCAGAAGCGTTATTCGGGATTCGCAAACACCGATCCCGCTGATTCGGGGCTGGAATTGTATTTGATCGTCGAAAAAATTCTCGCCGAAGAAGAGAAACTTCGAAGCGATTGGCCCGTATTCGGTACGACCGGGTACGACTTTACGACCGACATAACACAGCTGCTTGTGGACTCGACCCACGGCGAGCAATTCTCGAAGATCTATCGCGACTACATCGAGCGTTACGTTCACGTTGAATCATTGATCTACGAGAAAAAGAAGCTGGTCATGGACGTAGCGCTGGCCAGTGACATTGAGGCGCTGGGGCATATGCTAAGCGACGTCTCGGAACGTGATCGTTTGCACCGGGACTTTACATTGGATTCCCTCAGCACAGCGGTTCGCGAACTGATCGCGTGCTTCCCTGTCTATCGCACTTATATCACCGCAGAGTCTGGTGTTTCAGAGGCCGATCGTCAGGTTATCCTCCGAGCCGTCCGAACAGTAAAGAGGCGTAACCCAGCCATCGACGTTTCGATTTTTGATTTTCTGCGGGACATGCTGCTTCTGGAAAAGTTTGAACATTTCACTGACGAGACCCGACGGCTGCAGCTTGATTTTGTTTTAAAATTTCAGCAGTGCACGGGCCCTATCATGGCGAAGGGACTGGAGGACACGGCATTCTATATTTACAACCGCCTGGTTGCGCTCAATGAAGTGGGAGGGACGCCACAGTTCTTTGGCATTAGCTTGGAGCGTTTCCACGAAAGGAATCGAGCACGCCTTACCGAAATGCCGCACACGCTCCTTGCTTCAACCACTCACGATACAAAGCGAAGTGAGGATGTCCGTGCTCGGATTGCCGTGCTGAGCGAGATTCCCGGCGAATGGCAGAATTGGATTTACGAGTGGCGCAAGATTAATTCCGTTCGAAAGCCTAACGTCGACGGAGAGGCCGCTCCGAGCGCAAACGAAGAATATCTGCTCTATCAGACACTTTTGGGGACCTGGCCGCTTTCACCCGACGCCGTTAACCAGACCTATTTGGAAAGGATGCAGCGCTATCTGCTTAAGGCAATCAAGGAAGCAAAGGTCAACAGCAGTTGGATTCAGCCAAACGAGGAGTGGGAAAATGCGGTAACCCGTTTCATCGGGGAATTGCTGGATCCGAATCACTCGTTCCGCGCTCAGTTTGAACCCGTCGCAAAAAGAATCGCCTGGCATGGCATGCTGAACTCCCTGACGCAAACGATCCTGAAACTCACCGTGCCCGGAGTGCCCGACATCTACCAGGGAAACGAGCTGTGGGAGTTCACCTTGGTTGATCCCGATAATCGTCGTCCCGTAGACTACGCTTTCAGGGAAAGGATTCTGGCGGAACTCGAAAAGGAGAACGCGGAATCCTTGTTCGGATCCTGGGAAGATGGCCGAATCAAAATGTTTGTTGTCACGCGTCTTTTGAACCTGCGGCGCGCCGCATCCCAGCTCTTCCGGAAGGGCAATTATGCTTCTTTCTACGGGGAGGGCGAGTTTGCGGATTGCTGCGTCGCATTCTCACGAGAACTGGATTCGCAAAAAATTCTTGTGATAGCGCCACGATTCACTACGCGGCTGAGCGGCGCAGATCGCCGTTTCGATTGGAAAGAAACGGAGCTTCTCGTCGATTCGGGTGCCGGGGCCATGACAGATCTATTCACTGGGCGGACGATCCCCAAAGGCTCAGATTCGATCCCGCTCAAGAATCTCGATGCATTTCCGTTCGCTGTATTTCACAATTTTCAAGGATTGTGAATGACCGCGAAGGCGCAGGTCTAGCCACCCGCGCGTTATGTCAGAGCTCGGTAGGGTCTGATCTCCATAAGCGCTAACTTGAGCTCACAAACGCTCACAAACGCGCTACGATGTAGGCGAACCGTCTCGGTTTGCACGGTTTTGAGGCGCAAAGCGGGACGCTTCGCCTAGTTGCGCTCAAGTTAGCGCTTATGTGGTCCGATCTCCGAGCGGACCGGAGTCCCAAAGCCACACATCGCAAAACGCGGTCGCCTCGGAGATGCGACCCAACTGCTCTGCGCTCCAGAGCCTGGAAATTTCGCGAGCGCTTTGGCTCGTGAAATTTCCAGACTAATGATTACTGTGCGGATACAGAAAAATTTGGCTCATCTGCAACCAGTTTTGCTTTTGAAGGATTCCAGACGCTTTCCCTGGATTGATCGCGTTGAGGGCGCGCTTGCAGCCTACCCGAAAGGCGCCCCGGCCCTGGTCGGGGTTTCTGGTGGAATAGATTCGTGTGTACTGCTCCACCTGCTCCGCATGTTCGGCTTTGACAAACTGATCGTATGCCACCTGAATCACAGCCTGAGGGGGATCGAGAGTGAACAGGATAGAGATTTTGTTGCCGGCATCTGCCGCAGTCTCGATGTTCCCTTCCACACGGAAACTCTAAAGGAGCTGCCAAGCGCGGGTTCCCTTGAAACAGCATCCCGCGTCGCGCGCTTCGAATTCTTCGCGCGCGCTGCGAGTAGGTTCGGGTCAACTTCCCTCTTTCTTGCGCATCACGCTGACGATCAGATTGAAACATTTCTCTTCAATCTCTTTCGCGGAACGGGCTCTTTTGAGAATGCGATGATTAAACCAGAGTCGGTCACCATTATCGGGGAGCAAAGGTTGATTCTCATCCGCCCCCTGCTCCATGTTTGGAAAGAGCAGCTCCGCGAGTTCGCTGCAGCATTTCATATTGAAAGCCGCGAAGATTTGACAAATTCAGATCGGGAAATGACGCGAAATCGCATCCGGCACGAACTGATCCCGGAAATCGAACGGATCGTCGACCGACCAATTAAGGCGACACTCCTCAGAGCAATTGAGGTTGCAGAAAAGGAGGGAGAATTCGTCCGGTCGCACGTTCCTCAGTTTGGTGGGGCCAAGGAACTCCTGGTCGGGGAGCTCAGGCAACTCCCGATCGCTATTCAGCGCCGTGCAATTCATGGATGGCTGCGGTCCAACCGGATCGAGGATATCGGTTTTGGGGAGGTTGAGGCGGTAAGATCACTGCTCAATAGCGAAAGGGTTGCAAAGATAAATTTGCCCCGAAACGTGTTTTGCCGAAGGCGCTCGGGCCAGTTATTTCTCGAATTTCCAGTTGAAAAGCAAAAAGCGTGACATCGCTATGAACGACGAAGCAAAAGAATTCCTCTTTCGACTCCTTAACACGCCAAGTCCGAGCGGCTTTGAAACCGAAGGTCAGAAAGTCTGGATGAAATATGCCGGCCGGGTCGCGGATTCGGTAGAAAATGATGCTTATGGGACTGCCTGGGCCACCTTCAACGGGCGGGATCCGGCCGTCCGCGTCATGCTCGAGGCTCACGCCGATGAAATCGGCTTCATGATTCAGAACATAAGCGACGAGGGCATTCTCTTCGTGAATCGAATCGGAGGCAGCGATCGCGCGCTTGCCCGCGGCAAACGTCTCAAGATCCTGGGAGATCAAGGTCCCGTACTGGGTGTAATTGGGAATACAGCGATCCACCTCCGAGACAAGGAGCAGGACAAGCTTCCGGAAGTGCACGAGCTGTTTGTCGACATTGGCGCAAAGTCAAAAGCGGAAGTTGAAAATCGCGGAATTCGCGTCGGGCATCCGGCTATTTACACGGACACTCCCGAGGAACTCGTTCCCGGTCGCATTGTGGGGAGAGCGATCGATAACCGTATCGGCGGTTTCATTTTGTCGCAGATTCTCGCCAACCTCTCCAACCAAGAACAGCGGCCGATCGCTACGACCTTAATGGTAAACTCTGTTCACGAAGAAATCGGAGGATTCGGAGCGAGGATGATCGCCTATCGATTGGAGCCGACCGTCGCGATCATTCTGGACGTGACGCATGCGACAGACTCACCGGGGATTGATCGAAATAAGCATGGGTCAGTCAAACTGGGCGCTGGCCCGACGGTCTCCCACGGCACCGCAAATCACCCACTCGTCGTCGAGAAAATAATAGCGCTCGCCAAGGAATTGGAGATCCCGCTCCAGCACGAAGCGACGTCACGCACGACCGGAACGGACGCGGACGGCATCTACCCCACCAAGCGCGGCATTCCAAGCGCGCTGGTTTCGATCCCAATGCGGTACATGCATTCAACCGTCGAAATGGTAGATTTTGTCGATATAGAAAGGTGTGTTTCCCTGCTGTCAAGATTTGTGGGTAGCGTAGCAAGCGCAAACGAATTCATCCCGAAGCTCTTGTAGGAGGCAGGGTTTGGAGTTCGGAGTTCGGAGTTTGGGGTTTGGAGTTCGGAGTTTGGGGTTCGGGGTTCGGAGTCCGCGAACGGGCGAACGGCGAACGGTGAACTCCAAACCCAAAATCCTAGTCTTTTCCATGCCGAGCTGGATAGCTGAGATCACACGGGCCGAAGGAGGTAAAATCTCTTTCGAGCGTTTTATGGAATTGGCGCTCTATGACCCAAACCACGGGTACTATACGCGTCACATTTCTGACGTCGGACCTTCCGGTGACTTCGCAACGGCGCTGACGGTCGGCGATGCTCTTGTTCGAAGTATTGCAAGCTGGGCGCGTGCCGAGGCACGGCACCTGGAGCTTCCAAGGTTGAATATTATCGAACTAGGTGGCGGCGGTGGACAACTGGCGCGCGGAATTCTGCGCACCATTCGCCCATGGGAGCGTGTGCAATATCAGATTGTCGAAATCTCAAGCCCCCTTCAGAAGAGGCAGGAAAGAGCGCTCCGCCGTCGCAAGATTAGCTGGCAGAAGACGATTGAATCCGCACTTGATGCTGCCGACGGCCGCGCAATCCTCATATCCAATGAATTTGTTGATGCGTTCCCGTGCAGACGTTTCGAACGAGCAATCGGAGGGTGGCGCGAAATCACGCTGAGCCTGGATGCAGGCCTGTGGCGCGAACAATTGGATTTAACCTCGGAAACGGTCGAAAGCTCCGCATTTTCGATCGGGTGCGCACCTGGCCAACGAGTGGAGACTCTTGGTTCGTATCGCTGCTGGCTGACGAAAATGATGCGATTTCTCGATCGAGGCGCACTGCTGACAATCGACTACGGTGATTTGCCGGCAGCAGTTTATGATCGTAAACCGCGCGGAACGGCGCGCGCATTTTTTCGCCACGAACGACTGGAGGGAATGGACATCTACTTGCGCGCCGGTCGCCAGGATCTGACTGCCGACGTCAATTTTATGGACCTACGCAATTGGGGCGAATCTCTGGGATTGGTGACCGTGGATCTCGTCAACCAGACAGAGTTCATCCGCCACTGGTGTCGCCCCGGGCCGAAACACGGCGGCGCGGCGGGCGAGTACCTTTCTGACGAAAACGCTATGGGAAGCGCGATCAAGGTGCTGCACCAACGCAAAACGGCTTGAAATTTCATCCCCAGTCCAAACATCGCCAAACCCGCGCAGCAAAGAGTATACGCTCGTACCACTCTGAGTTCCTCGGACATTGAGCGTCTGACAACGGTACAAGCTTTCTGGAACAGGACATGCTGGCTTGTGAATAACTTTTCGAAATTAATACGCGTACCATATTGCCACTTATCACGTCTTAATTCGCGTGCGCTTCGGTTGGCAGTGTGGTCATTGATCATGAGTGGGTCTTTGGGCGACTCCGCCGTTGAATTTCGCCGTTGAACTAAATTAAGGCGCCATAATGTTTATCGATGGCCCACGATGTCTTTATAAGTCACGCCCGTAAGGATAAGAAGATCGCGGACGCAGTCTGCGGAAAGCTCGAATCCGCAGAGATGAGATGCTGGATTGCCCCACGGGACATTTCGCCAGGTGAAGATTGGACGGAGGCCACTCGGAAGGCCATCCGGTCAAGTCGTGTGATGGTCCTGGTGTTCTCCGAAAATGCCAATGCGGCGCCTCATATAGAAAGAGAAATCGCACATGCTTTTTATACTGGGCGGATCATCATTCCGTATCGGTTGACCGAGACCCCTCTGCGGCGCGAGTTTCTTTTTTATCTCGACGATGTTCGCGGGTTTGATGCGTTTGGCCCGCATGCAGAGCAGCATCTGGAAGCATTAGCGGCCGGCATCAAGGGTCGGCTGCGTGGTCCCGCAGTCACCTCCGACGTT
>DASZHC010000167.1:0-5514 GCA_035938215.1 Chthoniobacterales bacterium | reverse complement strand
ATTGGTTTTTCCCAGACCTTTTACAAATATGTTCATCACCGTCACCATATGGGGAATAGCGATAGGAAGGATGAAAACGGAGACACGGTCGACTGGCTGTCGATCTATCGCCATGGCCATGGTGGCGAGGCGGAGACTGTTTGGGGCTATGTTTTCCTCAGCTATTTGCGTGATGACCCGAAAGCGATCTACGCCGAGGTAAAAAGAAAGAGCCCGAAAGATGCTTTCTGGGGTATCGCCGAAATCGCGTCTTTCGTCAGCTTCTTCGTTCTGCTAGGCATCCTCAACTGGAGGTTCATCGTCGTTTTTTTGGCCTTCTACTATTTCGGGCAATGTCTTTCGTATCTGAACGGTTACTACCTTCACTTCGGGGGAAATCCTGACAAGCCGATCGCCTGGGGGGTGAGTTCCTATGAGAAGATTTACAATTTTCTCTGGTTCAACAATGGATACCACGCCGAGCATCACTTCCGTCCCAAGTTGCATTGGACGAAAATGGATCAGCTGCATCGGCAAATCGCTGAAGAACAAAAACGTGGAGGAACTCGAGTCATAAAGCCGCCGCATGCTCTTGCTTTTCTCGACCCAGATTTACCCGCAAAAAGCAGACCTCTTGTGCCGGAGACAAATTCGACCGTCTCTTAGCTTTGTGCAGGCCTGAGCGGGGAGGGCACCGGCTTCCCGGCGCCGCGGTAATGCGTTGATGGCTCCGTTTAGGAATGTGCACGTCGCCGGCGAAGGCAATGTTTCATCGTCGGCGGAGGCTGCGAGAGACTGCAGCCCTCCAGGTCTGCATCATCAAAAGAGAGCATGAATCCATCAGGCACATCTACACCGAACACCCGAATGGAGCCTGCGGAAAATATTGCGGCGACTTCGCCGCGCGTACTCTTCAGTTTCCAGACATCCCGCGGATGGGCGGCTGTAGCAGACGGTATTCCTCCGGAAGACTATCAGACATGGGTCAGGTGCTTCGAGGACAAAGCTCTGGATCATCGGTACCACGAGATCGTCTGCGAATCACTGAAGAATCAATTTCGCCACTACTACTTGCTGCTCAAGGACAGCGACGGACGAACCCGTGCGATACAGCCTTTCCTGGTTGTAAATCAAGACCTGGTGACCGGAACGCCGGCCGTCGTTCGGAAACCGGTCGAGTGGGTGCGCAAATATATCCGCGGATTTCTAAAACTGCGCATGCTCATGGTCGGGTGCTCCGCCGGGGAAGGGGACCTTGCGCGGGATACGGAAAGCAAAGGCGTGAAATGGACCGTCGAGGCTCTGCGGCATAGCCTTAGACCGATCGCGCGCAAACTGAGAGCGATGCTTATCGTCTTTAAAGACTTCCCGAAAGTCTATCGCACCGAACTCGATGCATTGAGAAGCTCCGGATTTACGCGGGTCCCGAGCATGCCTGCGACACGGCTGGATTTGGATTTTGAAGATTTCGAGGGGTATCTGGCAAAGCGGGTGAGCCACTCGATGCGGAAAAATCTTCGCAGGAAATTCAAAAAATCGGAAACTGGATTGCAAATTGAATGGGAGGTAGTTACGGATATTTCTCCGTTTGTTGACGAAATTTATCCGCTTTATCTGCAGACCCTGGCTAGATCGCAATTCAGATTCGAAGAGCTCTCAAAGATCTATTTTTGCGAACTCGCCCGTCGGATGCCTGATCGTGCAAAGTTTTTCATCTGGCGTCAGAATGGCCGGATCATCGCCTTCGCCTCCGTCCTCATCCACGACGGGATCTTGCGAGACAACTATATCGGCTTGGATTACTCGGTTGCTCTGGATTACCACCTTTATTTTGTCACTTGGCGAGACACGATTATCTGGGCGTTGAAAAACGGGATTCATACCTATCACAGCGCACCTTTAAACTATGATCCGAAGTACCATTTTCGCATGGAACTCGAACCGCTGGATCTTTATACACTCGCGGCGCATACGTGGCTGAACCCGATTTTTCGTCTCGTCCTGCCGCTTCTGGAGCCGACGCGATATGATTCGACAATTCAGAAGTTCGCGAACGCCGCTGAGCTATGGTAGCAGACGAAGCTTTGGAATCTGCTGATGCAGCCTGGCTTGTCCTTGACGACGCTTGGGATTTTCAATTGCTGCCTGAGATGCGCTCGTTGGAGCGAATAGACGCGGCAGAGATCGGGCGATCGCTTCGATTCGTCACATCGCGACGCGCAATCGAACAGTTTCATGAACAATTCGGCAGGCGATTTCGGCGGTTTATGCTCTCGGGATCCGGAGATTTTCACCATCTCAGCGCAATTTTTGTGCGGCGCATTCGAGAGCCATTTGTAATTATTTCCATCGACAATCATCCGGACTGGGATATTCGCCCGCCACACTGGTCTTGTGGAGCGTGGGTTAACCGGGCATTGGAGAACCCGGCAATCAGCGGGATAGCGGTCTGGGGCTGCGGAAGTTTTGAATGCCGCTTTCCATGGAGATTGCTTGGGAATCGCGCCGCGTGCCGCTCAAACAAACTCTGGGTTTTTCCCTGGAGATCCGAAGGGGTTGCCTACCCGGATTGGCTGCATCCGATTACCGGAACGACCTGGCGCGACGCTTTGTCGAGATATGTGGAATCGCTTCGCACCCAGTCAGTCTATGTCACAATTGATTTGGATTGTTTGCGCGAAAGCGATGCCGTGACCAATTGGGAAAATGGCAGATTCTCCATTGATGACGTCGTTTGGGCACTTGACGTGGTACGATCAAAGGCTGTGGTCGTTGGGGGTGATCTTTGTGGGGCATTTTCAACGCTGCGTTACGGTTCATGGTTTCAAACGTTAGCCGGCCGATTTGATCATCCCCGTCAGCGGGCAGTTCACGATGGGCATCGACGCCTTATCAACAGCCGCGCGCTGCACGCGATCTGGCCAAGACTGGTTGGAAATTGATGGCTAGCGGCTCGTCTCCGGGGTCGTATCGGTCGCGTTGGGGGATGAGACCATTACCGAGAAGCGCGAAAAAATGTTGAAATCATTTCCTTGAGTCCCGGAATAAGAATCCCGTTTGTGCATCCTAATAATGCCGACGCGCGCACAATTAGGAGATCGGTCGTTCGTTGTCTTCCCAGAGAAACAACAGTGCCGTCGCGAAGGCGGACAAAGACCAAATAGACAAAGAAAGAGTCATAAGATGATCAAGCCATCCAAAGCAGTTATTGCCGGCGCAGCGGTTGCCGGTCTTCTAACCGGCTCGTTTGCCGTGCGCTCATATGCGGCGACTGCGACCGCGAACAGCAAAGCCGGTGTTGCGCTCCAGCAAATGGATGACGCAAAGGGCAAGCATGGGTGCAAAGGGCAGAACGAGTGCAAAGGGCAGGGCGGCTGTAAAACGAGCGACAACGGTTGCAAGGCCAAGAACTCGTGTAAGGGCAAGGGCGGTTGCGCTACCGACGGTAGCAAGCCCGGAGCTTAGCCTGTCATATATTCTCCGGCCGCCCGGTTCGCCGGGCGGTGGAGATATCAGAAAGAGTGAGACTGACTCAGAAGCAGCCGATTCTTTCCCGCTTCGACCTTCTGATTCTGTTTCGAGGTTTGTCTTATGGTTGGACCGTGCCGCGATGGCTTGCTAACCTACTGGAGTAATTATGCCTGCGAACCCTTTCAACGGATATACTGACTACGGCATAGGCATTGGACTTCGTGTCCCGCACTACAGGCATATCTTGGCAAAGAAGCCGGTAGTCGATTGGTTTGAAATCATTTCAGAAAACTTTATGGTTGACGGAGGTCGGCCGCTTGAAGTCCTGGACGCCATCCTTGAGCAATATCGCGTTGTGCAGCATGGCGTCGCGATCTATTTCGGCTCGGCTGACAAGTTCAATCGCGAACATCTAAGACGGCTCAAACGGCTGGTGAAGTATACCAAGACGCCCTGGCTGTCAGATCATCTCTGCTGGGGAAGCGTTGACGGGCGTTACACACATGATCTGCTGCCGATGCCTTACACCTTTGCGGTGGCACGCCATACAGCGGAGAAGATCCGCGCTGCTCGTGACTTTCTGGAGGTTCCTGTCTGCGTAGAGAATGTCAGTAGCTATGCAGAATATCATGCCTCCGAAATGACCGAATGGGAATTTCTAACCGAGGTTTCCGAGTTGGCGGATTGCGGCATACTACTCGACGTCAACAACATCTACGTTTCGTCGCAAAACCACAACTTTAACCCCTACGATTATCTGAACAATATTCCACATCATCGAGTCGGACAGATGCATATCGCCGGGCATTCAAAGTTTGAGAAATACATCCTCGATACCCATGATCACCCTGTACTTGATCCGGTATGGAAAATGTATGCTCATGCAAATAAGTTAATTGGGCCGACTGCTACGCTGCTGGAATGGGACGATAGGATCCCTTCGTTTGATGAGGTGCATAATGAAGCGCTCAAAGCCAACAAATTCCGTGACGCACAACTCGCGGCGAGCACCGCATGAAATAAATTCAGTTCGGCAATTGCGGGAATTGCAACGCGTCATGAGCAATGCGCTATTTCGGCCTCTGACGCCTCGTTGGGGAATGCAAAGGCGCTGGACAGACGGTTCAGCGATGGCCGATGTCGCTTCGGAGTTTATCAAACCGAACGATCGATTGAGTTCGTTTGAGCGGCTTGAGATTTACAATCGGCAATATTGGTTTCGCGTTCTTGACTGTCTCTATGACGATTATCCCGGGCTTCGCGCCGTTGTCGGCGAACGTAAGTTCTTGAAGCTAGCGCAAGCTTACTTGGCGCGTTATCCGTCGGATTCCTATACGCTTCGTGACCTCGGCAGCCGCCTTGAACAATTCTTACAAGATGAGCCGAACTGGAGCGCTCCGCGTCAGGAATTGGCACTGGACATGGTGCGCTTTGAGTGGGCCCAGGTTGTAGCATTCGATGGCCCAGCCGAGGAACCCATTACGCCCGACGAAATCCTTGATACTCCCCCAGACAAATTAAAGCTCGGATTGCAACCTTACCTTAGTTTGTTGGAATTAGATTTTGAAGTTGACGACTTTTTGATTGCGATCAAAAAACGGGATTCGGACGCCTTGCGAGGCGAGGCGAGTAACGCGATGAATGCCGCGCCAAAGGCGCATCGGCGCCGCAACCGGGTTCGGTTCCCGAAACGTTCGAAAATCCACCTCGCGGTTCATCGACACGACAACATGCTTTACTACAAGCGCCTTGACGCCGACGCCTTTGCGGTTCTGCGACTGCTAGGGCGCGGTTTGACCGTTGAAGAAGCATGCGTCGAGGCTGTTTCACAAAGCCCCCGGACAGAAATCGACTGGCCGAAGCAAATCAAGGAATGGTTTGACACCTGGTCCACTCTTGGCTGGTTCTGTCGCGCCTGAAATTATGGCCTATAATATTATCCAGCGCGCGTACGCTTTATTCGTTACTTTGGCGAACTATCTGCAATCGCCGCTTTTGCTAGCGATTCGTATTTATTTCTTCTGGCAACTCTATCTTACCGGCAAGGGCAAACTGGAACATATC
>DASZHC010000166.1:0-3521 GCA_035938215.1 Chthoniobacterales bacterium | reverse complement strand
CTATCCGGCCGCGCAGTACACGAGCAATGCGGGTTAAGAGCTCTTCTTCTCTGGTAGCTTACTCCGTTTTGCTTTTGCAAAATCCTTCAACTGTTTCTCTGACATCGACTCAGCCATTTGCTTGGATGCCCCTTTAAGGCTCGACTTGCTGCGTTTCCCCCGCTTGGCCGCGAGCGCAGCGCCGGCGGCCATCTGCTGCTTTTTCGACTTTGCTGGCATATTTCTTGATCGCCGTCGCAGGAGGTGTCGGATGTAAGATTTTCACCTTCGGTTGGCTGCTACGCTGACTACTGACACTGACCACTGACACTGCATGGCCAGGTGCTCTTCAGCGTATACGCCTGGAGGGATTCCGCCATGACGCTGCCACGCTCGGTCCGCCATGAGATTTCCGCCGGAGAACCATTCTGCATGAAGAAGATCGCCGTGCACACATGGAGGCCGTCGTTCGCAAACACTTCCAGAATCGAGCGGTCCACAAGCACGTGGAGCTGTAAGGCGTTTTCGGCATCGGCACACGTCGTTTCGAAATAAGGCAAAAACGACGGATCATTGAAACCGAGTGCCTCACCGCGATTCACAAAGATACGCGCCGTCGACCAATCATACCCAATGGTAACTTTTTCAGCGGCGGCATTGAGTATATCAATGATGATTCTGGGTTGTTTTTCGTCTCCTTCGGATCGCCTGACCAAAGTTGTCCGAAACTCAAAACTTGCATTTCCCTGAAGCGAGATAAAAAGCGGATTGTTTCCAAGGAGAGGAGAACCGTCGAACAAGGTCCTGTCCCGCAGGTTCTCGAGCGATATCGGTTTCTGAATAAGGAACGCATCGGTTTCTCTTTTGCGCAGAGTAAGGACCCTTGGGATACTGAAAGCGCTGCGCCAGGGGAAAGTTGGAACAAGCTGGGTGTACTTCCAGTTACTTGCCCAGCCAACGGCGATTGCTTCACCCGCCGGCGCGCTATTGAAGGTCTGAACTGCATAATAATCCTGACCAAAATCCATCAACCGGACCGCCGTGTCATCGGACCGGAACGACGTTCCGTCGAAACTACCAACAAAATAGATGTTAATGCTTCCCCCCAATGGGGCTCCCGGATTGATTCCAATCAACAGCACCCACTTTTTCTCGGTGGTGCCTTCCAGAGGGATCTCGAGCAAGTTCGGACACTCCCACTCGCAAGCTTCAATGCCGACCGGCCCAAAGTGACTCAAAAGCTTCCACTCTTTGAGGTCGTGCGATGCAAGAAAGAGAATCTGACGAGCTTGCGGAAGAGCCACCACCATCACCCAACGGCCGGTTGGCGCATGCCAGAACACTTTGGGATCCCGACAATTCGGGTAGTCAAGGTCGAGGACAGGGTTCCGCTCGTATTTTGTAAATGTCACGCCTCCGTTCACGCTATAGGCGATCTCTTGCACCTCTTTTTGGGGTTTACTCAGCGTATAGACCGCCACCAGACCTGCCCCGCTGAAAAAGCCGCTTGTGTTATCGGTGTCGACAATCACGCTACCGGTAAATATTTGTGCTTCCGGGCTGTTTGGAATCGCAATAGGTAGATTTTGCCAATGTAAAAGATCGCGGCTGCAGGCATGTCCCCAACTCGGGTAACCTGCCTTCATGTTAAACGGATTGTATTGATAGTAGAGTTGCCATCCATTCCAGTAGACCAGGCCGCAAGGGTCATTCATGAAACCGGCAGGCGGCGTAAAATGATACTGAGGCCGACGAGGTTCGCCATACAGCGGGTAATCAGGATTTTCGCTCATAGATGAATTTTACGGTTTAGAAGGACGACCTGGCTACGAAGGAGCAAGGAATTTTATTAGTTGAGGGACTCTCCTGCTTATGGATAACGTGAAGTGTCGCGGCCTTACCGATTTCTTCGTGAGGCAGTGCGATCGTCGAAAGCGGGGGCAAAAAGAGGTCGGCAACGCCCACCATGTTGTCGAATCCAAGAATTCCGATGTCCTTCGGGATTCGTAAACCCAGGGATAGAAGGTGCTGATAAGCGACAAAGGCCACTCGATCGTTGGCGCAGATCACGCAATCCGGTCTCGGGCGCCTGGCAAGCGCCTTGTCGAGAAACCGAGCTGTCCTCAGATAGTCTGCCTCTTTGACCTTCGGAACAGACGGCAGTTTGTCTCTTCGATTCATTAAAACAAAATGGGTTTGCGCCTCTTCCGAAATTTGGAATTCCTGAAATGCACGCTGCATGCCCTTCAATCTCAAAGGCATTGCTACGGCCCCTTTCGGTAAATGAATACAAATCGGCCGGCGATATCCTTTCTCAAGGAGTCTGAGAACCCCTTCGTATTGCCCTTGCTCATCATCAGGCACATAGCAGGCGACGCCCCTTTGGCTGGTCTGACAGTTTGCGAGCACGACGCCGGCTCGCAGCAGGCGATCACTGACTCTGACCATCCGGTGAGAAATGGTCGCGAAGATTACCCCCTCAGGCCTTAGCGCAAAAAGAGTATCCAAGGTTTCTGCAGAGGGGTCGGAAGAAAAAGTGTTAACAATCGATGTTCGCCAACCATGTTCGCGAGCGACCTGTTCGATAGTTAACGTGATACTCACCGCGTAAGGAGTTGTTGCCACGTTCAGCGAGAGTATGCCGATGCAGGGGCGTCGCCCCGTACCAATCTGGCGAGCCATCTCGTTCGCCACGTAGTCGAGTTCGCGAATTGCCGCCCGCACCCGTTGGCGTGTCAGTGCCTCTACCAGCTGCGGCCGATTCAACACTCGAGAGACCGTCATGGTCGAAACCCCAGCCGCCTTTGCCACGTCTTTGATCGTCGGAGGTTTCCGAGAAGGGTTCATTCGCGAAGAAGGTAAAGTTATAACGGAAGCAGAGCAGAAGAGCGAGATGAATAGCTCCTCTTGCGAGCTGCCGGCTCTTTACCAAAGCCTCCTTGACTGGCCTTGATAAGAGGTTGAGTGATTCAATCATCATGAAAGCGATCCGAATCCATGCGCACGGCGGTCCTGAAGTCCTTGCGCTCGAGGATTGCCCTGTTCCGGAAATTGCATCGGATCAGGTTTTGATACGAGTGCGCGCAGCAGGCGTGAACTTTCTCGACGCTTATCAGCGTACGGGTCTTTATAAGGTCACTCTCCCGTTTACTCCCGGAATGGAAGGTTCAGGCGTTGTCGAAAAAGCAGGTGCAGAAACCGCGCTGAAACCGGGTGATCGCGTTGCATGGGCGCAACATCCGGGCGGCTTCGCCGAATACGCATCCGTGCCCGCATGGAAGACCGTCATTATACCGGAGGGGGTCGATGATCGTTCCGCGGCCGCAGCTTTAGTCCAGGGAATCACGGCCCAGTACCTTTGCGAAACGACTTATCCGGTTCAGTCCGGCGAAATTGCGCTGGTCCATGCGGGCGCAGGCGGGGTTGGATTATTGCTGATCCAATTGCTTAAAAATAAAGGGGCAACCGTTCTTACGACGGTTTCAACCGCCGAAAAGGCTGCTCTCACGCGAAGCGCCGGAGCCGACGAGGCGATACTTTAT
>DASZHC010000165.1:0-17216 GCA_035938215.1 Chthoniobacterales bacterium | reverse complement strand
TCGGCAAATTCTGGAGCTGGAACGCAGATTGTTCGAAGGTGGCGCGAGAAGAATCATCGCAAATTCAAAGCTGGTAAAAAATGAAATCGTCCGCGAATTCCGGTACCGCGAAGACGATATCACTGTGATTTACAACGGGTTGCCGGCGGTCGAATCTGGAATGGAGCCCCGCAGTCGTCCGGAGCTACGACGAACTCGCGGGTTGAAGGATGAAGACATAGCCGTGCTTTTTGCGGGTTCTGGCTGGGAACGAAAAGGCCTGAACTATGCCATTGAGGCTGTCCGACTGACTGAAAATGCGAACATCTCTCTTCTCATAGCAGGGTCGGGTACGAAACCTGCCGACATTCCAAAAAACGCCCATTTCCTGGGGCCGGTGGCGGATATGCCCTCCCTTTACGCGGCTTCAGACCTGTTTGTTCTCCCGACGATTTACGATCCTTTTTCCAATGCCTGTCTTGAAGCTCTTTCTTTCGGAATGCCAGTCATAACGACCGCGGCAAATGGCTTTGCGGAGATAATTGAATCGGGCGTTCACGGGGAGATTATCGATCGTCCAGACGATACCGGTGCGATCCGTGATGCCATCGAGAAATGGGCCAACCCGGATCGACGGAAAGCCGCAAAGGAACGCTGCCTCAATCTTGCCCGGCAATTTTCTATGGAAAATAACGTACAGCAGACTTTGGAAGTGCTCGAAGGCTTGATGCAAGATCCGAGTCGGAAGCAGGCTTAGTGAGCCTGGCCGCGGGTTCGCAATTTATCGAGCATGACGGCGAGGATGATAACTGCTCCCTTGATCACCAATTGCCAGTAGAAGGAAACGTTCATCAAAGTAAGGCCGTTGTTGAGGACTGCGATGATCAAGGCGCCAATCAGCGTGCCAAATACGGTTCCAATCCCACCAACAAAGCTGGTACCACCCAGGATAACGGCTGCAATCGCGTCTAACTCGTATCCAATGCCTAGCTGACCCTGTGCGCTATAGAGCCGGCTTGCACTCATGACACCTCCCAAGCCCGAAAGAAGCCCGCTGACCCCGTAAGCAAAAATTAAAATCAAGGGAACCGGTATACCCGTCAACCGAGCAGCCTGTGCATTTCCACCCACCGCATATATATGGACCCCGAGAATCGTCCGGTGCAAAATAAACGCGCTCACCGCAATGGTGATCAGAGCGATGATCACAAGCCATGGAACCGGCCCGACATAACCGTTGCCAATCCATGCAAAGCCGATCTTGCTGTTAATAACGGTGGTGCCACCGGCAGCAAGATAGGCAGCCCCGCGAATAGCCGTATAGGTGCCAAGGGTCACTATAAAGGGCGGCAAGCCAATGTAGGCTACCGTCATTCCGGTCAGCACGCCAACAAGCGCGCCAGCCAATAAAGCGATTGGTACCGCAGCCCAACTCAAACCAGGTAGCAACGATACCACCACCGCGATCACAGCCGTGAATCCAAGAACCGAACCCACCGCCAGATCAATACCCCCTGTAAGAATCACAAAGGTCATCCCTGCCGCCAGCACAATGTTAATGGACGCCTGCCGCACCACGTTGACTATATTGTTCTGGGTCAGAAAATTCGGCGTTAGAAGCGCAAAGAGGATACAGATCACGATTAGCACCGGCAGCATCCCGGCCAACTCTATCAGGGATCTGGTTAACTCTTTGCGCTTGGTCGCCGCAAGCGCGGCCGGCGATGTCGTAGCTTCAGTTGCCATTGTCTTTTAAGCTCCGGGTAACATCTGTTGCAAATTTCATAATGTTCGTCTGGGTGATCTCTATCCCGGTCTCCCCGCCGACTTCGCCCGTGATTTCCCCTTCCCTCATGACCAGAACCCGATCGCACACCCCCACTATTTCGGGCAGCTCGCTTGAGATAAATAATACTGCCATCCCCTTTTGCAGTAGTTGCTGAATCAGTGCGTAGATCTCTGCCTTCGCTCCCACATCAACTCCCCGCGTCGGCTCATCGAGTATTAAAACCTTTGGATTGATTTCCAGCCATCGGGCCAGCAGCAGCTTTTGCTGGTTCCCCCCAGACAATCCCCCAGCTCGCTGCTTGAGCGAAGCCGTCCGAACACGCATGGCTTTAACCTGGGCGTTAGCCCGCTCGTTCAGTTGCGCAAAGTTCAACACACCGGCGCTCGCGCATCGCCCCAGGATATTCATAGTGATGTTCTCTCCAGAGGACATCTGCAGAAAGACCCCCTGAAGTTTGCGATCCTCGGGCACATAACCGATCCCGGCTCGAATCGCATCCTTGGGCTCCTTGATTTCAAGCTTTCGCCCCTCCAGATACACCTCACCGGATTTGCGTTTATCGGCACCGAAAATTAATCGTGCCAATTCGGTTCTCCCTGCACCTACCAAACCCGCCAAGCCCAAGACTTCCCCTTGTCGAAGTTGGAAGTTCGCTCCCTTGACTCGATCGCCGTCGCTCATGTTGCGAACTTCAAGCACCACCTTGCCGGGGGTATGCCGGGTATGTTCGTAGAAATCTTCCAGGCGGCGGCCCACCATCATTTCGATCACTTTGTCGGCCGAAAATTCCGGTCGCGTCAACACTCCTACGTAGGTCCCGTCTCGAAACACCGAGAGCCTGTCGGCTAACTCGTAGACCTCGGCCATTCGATGACTTATATAGATGATCGCCAAGCCTTCGGCCCGAAGCTGGCGCACCACCTCAAAGAGCTTTTCGGTTTCCCGATCCGAAAGCGCCGCCGTCGGTTCATCCATCACCAGTACTCGGCTCTTGTAGAAAAGCGCCCGCGCAATCTCAACCTGCTGCTGTTCGGCCACCGCCAAATGCGCCGCCCGCTGCGTCGCAGGAAACCTCGCTCCTAACCGATTCAATACCTGCTGAGTCCTGCGATCCATCTCCCCCGTGTCTTTCAGAAACCCAAGACGCCTCGCCTCTGAGCCCAAAAACACGTTACCACTGACTGTTAAATTCGGCGCAACGGTCAATTCCTGATAGATGATCCCTATCCCCGCCAAGCGCGCCTCATGCGGCGTGTGGAAATGCACCTCTTTGCCATCCAAAAGGATCTGGCCCGAATCCGGCCGGTAGGCTCCGGCCAGAATCTTCATGAGCGTACTCTTGCCAGCCCCATTCTCCCCCATCAGAGCGTGGACTTCGCCAGCCCAGACGCGAAGATCCACCCCCTTCAGAGCACGTACGCCAGGAAAACTCTTGGTTATCTGGCGTACTTCCAGAATCGGCCCGGCAGCGCTACTTTGTCCAGCCTTTGTACTGGTCGACATTTTCTTTAGTGATCAGATCCACAGGAATCAGCGTTAAAGGTTGATCCGGCTTTTTGCCGTTCAGAATATCGTTACCTATTTCGACGGCTTTGCCCGCCATACTAAACGGATCCTGTGCCGCACTGGCTGCAACCAGACTATCCTTATCCTTTAAGGATGGAACGATATCGGGCGCACCATCGACTCCAACGATGAAGAAGTCTTTGCGCTGCGCCTGCTTGGACGCCAAGTCGCATCCAATCGCAGTCGGATCGTTGATCGCAAAAACCGCGTCGATCTTCTTGAATGCCGTCAAGAGATCCGTCATCACCCGAAGCCCGCCGTCCCGGCTCCCACCTGCGTTCTGATCTTGAGACAGCACTTTGATGTCGGGATACTTCTTTATCTCCTCAAGAAAACCCGCAACGCGATCGGTAACGGCAGTCACCGGCGGCCCATTGACGACAACCACGTTCCCTTTGCCTTTAAGTCGATCCGCAACGTATTTTCCGTCGAGCTCACCCGCCTGCTTGTTATTGGACGTAACGGTCGCATCGACCCCGCCCTCAGCGCCCACGTCCACGGCTACAACAACAATCCCGGCTGCCTTTGCGCGCATTACCGCCGGTGCGATCCCTTTGCTGTCCGCTGCGCCCAGAAGAATCAGATTTGCCCCCGAAGAGACGAAGTTGTCCATCTGGTTCGTTTGATTGTTAACGTCGTAGTTGCTCGATTCGGCCGAGAATTTGACGGAGGGATTGACCTTTTTGGCCTCAGCCTGAGCTCCGTGGGCGATCTGCACAAAAAACGGATTACCAAGATCTCCTACGGTCACAGCGACGCCCTTGAGCTTACTCTGTGCATACAACGGCACAGCCAGCCCCACTGCAAGGAGCAACCCGGCCACCGCCTGGATACCAAATCGGACAAAGAATGTTTTTTTCATGGTTGGGGGCAACTGATTATTTTCGTATTCAAGAATAACGTTCCGGACAAGAAAAGGGCCAGTAGCGATGCCGTACTGATTCCTTGGTTCGGAGGGTTACCGATAACATAAATACATTCGAACAACCCTGTTCAAGAAGATTCTCCGAGCTATTTCGTCAGGCACGAGTGCACCTCGGCGTCCTCGAGGACTGGATGCCCGGCGCCTCTTTAAATTGAGAATTTGGCTCCGGACCCAAAGGGTACATTATTTGGGAATGAGTATCGCGACGTAGCGGTGGAGAATTGCGACGGCTCAGCAGGAGCGGCTCGACTGAGCTCGCCGAAGTCTTCGCCCTACCGCTGCAGGGTGACGTTTGCCTGGTGCATGAATGGTAGGGCGAGCCTCCCGGCGAGCCGTGTTTTGTACTGCCGACCAAGCTATTGACCAGGCTACAACCGGTTAAAACCCGGCTCTACGGCGCGAAAATTTCACGAGCGCTTTGCTTGTGAAATTTTCGGGCTGAGCCCTTCAGGTCACCCGCCAAGCTCGACCGTCGTTTTCGATCAAATGATCCGCCTCGGCTGGTCCCCAGCTGCCGCATGGATAAAAATAGAGGCCTGGCTTTTGTTCCAAGGCGCACCAACCCTCCTCGATATCATCGATAAAACGCCATGCCTCTTCGACTTCATCCCGGCGTGCAAATAGGGTCGCGTCACCGGCCATCGCGTCCAAAAGCAGACGCTCATAAGCTTCCGGACTCGCCTTCCCGAACGACGTGCCATACGCGAAATCCATCTTCACGGGCTGAATGCGCACGCTTGCGCCCGGGATTTTCGACTGCATCCGCAGCGAAACGCCCTCATCCGGCTGGATTCGAATCACCAACACGTTTTGCGAACCATCGCGGCGGCTGGGCTGATCTCTGTCGATATTGAATAAGACGCCCGGCGCATTCTTAAAATGAATCCCGATCTCGGTGCCGCTTTTTGGCATGCGCTTACCAACCCGCACATAGAATGGGACATCGGCCCAACGCCAATTGTCAATCAGGATGCGAAGGGCAACGTAGGTCTCGGTCTGCGAATCCGGTTTGACGTTCTTTTCTTCCCGATAGCCGACTGCAGGCTTTTCTTTGATAGATCCGGGGCCGTATTGCGCACGGACCACGCTCCGCGCAACATCTTCGCCGGTGATTCGCCGGAGCGATCGCAAGACTTTCACTTTTTCATCGCGTATCGAGTCGGCCCGCAAGTCAGTCGGCGGTTCCATCGCGATCAGGCAAAGCAGCTGCAACAAATGGTTTTGGACCATGTCTCGAAGCGCGCCGGCCCCCTCGTAATAACCAGCCCGATTTTCGATCCCCAGCTGCTCGCTGGCGGTTATCTGTACGTGATCGATGTAGCGTTGATTCCAAAGGTGCTCGAAAATCGCATTTGCGAAACGCAGCACCATAATGTTCTGTGCGGTCTCTTTTCCAAGAAAATGGTCGATACGAAAGGTCGAAGACTCATCAAAAGAGTTTCGAACAACTTCGTTTAATTGTTGCGCGCTCGCCAGATCGGTTCCAAAGGGCTTCTCCACAATGACACGCGCCCAGTTCTTGCCCGACCCTTCAGCCAACCCCGACGTCTTTAAACGAGTGAGAATGTTGTCGAACTGGTCAGGACCGGCAGACAAATAAAAAAGCCGGTTACCCGCTCCGCCCTTCCCCTTATCCAATTGGTCTAATCGTTCGCGCAGCCGGCGATACCCCTCAAGATCTGTAAATTCGCTACGGTGGTAGTAAATGGAACTCGCGAAATTGTTCCACAAATTCTCGTCGATCGGCCTGCGAGAAAACTTTTTCGCCGCTTCCTGCAATTCCTGACGGAAAATCTCATCGGTTTTATCGCGGCGCGCAAAACCGATCACATTCATTCCCGGCGGCAAATCACCGTCTGCTGCCAGGTTATATAGAGCTGGAATCAGCTTCCGATGCGTCAGGTCTCCGGTCGCACCGAAAATCACCAGTGAACAAGGCTCAGGCGTCGCGCGGCCCGCAAACCCAGCGCGTAATGAAGCGGCAGACTTTTTCTCGGTCATAAGTTTCGTCCCTTGATTGGGCGGTGAGAGTTACGGTTATTTACCTATTGATCCGCTGGCAGGTCAACAATTGAGGCGCTTCTGGGTTCGACTTATTCGCGGGTTACGTCATTCGGCCCCTGTGCGCATGGCAGCTAGCGTCCACAAGCATCTGAGACTCTGTGATTTAACTTGAGATCTGTCCGCGCGATGGGTAACCCTCGCTAGGGGCAGATCTCCGAGCTGCCCGCCGAGAACCGGGGCTGCCTGCCGGGAACCGGCCGGCTCGGAGATCCGGCCCTACCGCGTCTGGTCGCAAAAAAAATTTGAGAAAAGCGAAAAAAACTTCCGGCTCACGCGGAAACCTGCAAATATCTGGCGCTCAATAAGTTTTGATCCACCCGTATTCCCTGCGGGACAACTCTCGATCAAAAATGTTCAAAAAATTTTGCAATAGATATGGACAAGCTCGTTCCAGATCCGCTAAACCTTACCTTGCTCTTCATTTAAACCTTAACCAAATCCCTTAACCAAAAATACACGAGAGATGGATTCCCCGGTTTTTTTGCCAGGAATACGTGGATTGAAAATTACGTTGGTAGCCGGTTTAGCGCTACTGACCACTGACGCGCTTTTCGCTCAAAGCGCGGATCAGAGTGGTGTCGATTCGCTCAAGTCGCAGATGAACCAAATGCAGCGACAGTACGAGCAACGCATCGAGGCTATGGAAGCCAAGATGAAAACTTTGGAATCGAATGCCAACAATGGCTCGATTCTAAATACTCATGTTCTGACTGATGCGGATGGCAAAGCGGTGGCTCCGGCTCCAATGCTGGATGAGTCGTTCCTCAAGTCGCTGACCCGCAACTTCACGTTCTCCGTTTATGTCCGTGCCGGTGTTGGATTCAACGGCAACGGCGGTCCGCAGGACTTCGATTTTCAGATTCCAGAAAACGTCGGTGGTCGTTGGCGTCTGGGTAACGAAAACGACACCTACATGGAATTGACGTGGAAACAGGCTCACATGCTGGGGGATAACCCGGATGTGATGGACGTCTCCATGACGTTCACGCCGTCTATCTCCTTCGCTAACGATAAAACCACGTCAGATAACCAGTTCGCTAAAGGCTCCAATTGGGCGATGCGCCAGGCGTTCGTCGAGGCGAAGAACTTCATTAAGAGCGCTCCGGAAGTTACGGTTTGGGGTGGTCAACGGTTTCTAGACCGGCATGACATACACATCCATGACTATTTCTTCGATGATATGAGCGGCTACGGCATGGGAATCGATAATATCGACCTGGGCTTCGGGAAACTGATGCTCAATTACCTCGGAGGCATCAGGGATGACCTCGCCTTTTCCAATGGGGTTAACCAGATTGCCAACAGTCCGCTAAGCGGTGGCTTTTATCTGCACACCGTTGACTTGCGAATCCACGACATCGATCTTGTAGGGGGTAAGCTTGAACTTCTGGGTGATTACCAGTTCTTTAGAGGAGGGATCTACAACATCACCACTCCCGCTGCCCTTCCTCTGAACATCGGCGACACCTCAGGCTTCCGCGTTGGCTTTATTTATCAACATCCGTTCGGAGGTTCTACTCCGCCGCCCCCACCAGCACCGAGTTATTCGAAAGAAGGAAAACCTGTGGTAGCACCCCCACCACCGCCCCCGGCACCCACCATTGCTCCTAGCTTCTGGCAAATCGCTGCCATCTATGGCTATGGCGCCGGAGAGTTGATGGGCACCAGTCCACAAAATGGCCAAAGCGGCAATACGGGCAACGGCATTGGCGCCGGCACGCCGTTCGCCGGCTATAACTACAATCTGAACACCGGCAGGATCAATGCCAACCCCGCAGTGAATGGGGTGGGTTCCAATTCATTGCGGCGCGCCACCAAATTCCGAGCAAACTTCCAGGTAGTTTGGAACGTCAGTCCTAACTTCAGCATCGGTGCCGCGGCTTATTACCAGTATGATGATCAGGGGTCGCTATCTGCACTACCAATTGGTGGCAGCGCTACAACTGCTCCCATAGGGTTCCGGACAACCGGTGGTTCCACCAATACCGTTGGTGCAGGTATCCGCCCCGTCTTCTGGGTGACCGATTGGCTGGCGCTTCAAGGTCAAGCCGGTTGGGACTATACCACCAGAGACCGGTCCTCCAACACTGCGATCCAACCTTTCAACAACACGTTCGGCAAAAGCGGGAGCATGGGTATTTTCACCATCGCCCCGACGATCAAGCCGCAGGGCGGCTTCTTTACTCGTCCAGAGTTTCGTGTATTTGCTACCTACGCAATCTGGTCCAACGGTCTAAGAGGGTCTATTGGTGGAGTAAATAATGGCACCACCACCTATAACAACAACAGGGAGGGCTGGTTATTCGGTGTCCAGAGTGAGTGGTTCTTTTAGTTTGGCTGTCCCGGTTTGAGTCGTACATTTATCTCCCCTCGCCTGTTTCGGCGAGGGGAGATTTTTTTGCCCCTGGTGTACCGTCTCCTAAATCCCTTGGGCTGCGTTGCGTTCAAAATGGGCCGCCGGCAAGGCGGTCCGAGCCGGACTGGCGTTTGTTAGAGGGCGCATCCCGCTCCACTTTCTATACTCCTGGTACTCTTGGTCTCTAGGGCAGCATGCAAGTGGGGCCGTCTGCGTCGTTGTTCTTTCGTTACTCATCCAGACGCTTTTGAAGCCAACGGTATGCCTACTACTTATGACTCGATGCACTAACGTTGCACTTCATTGAGCCCTTAACGAAGAAATACACCAGAGATGGATTCTCCGTTTTTTTTTCCGGAATACGTGGATTGGAAATTAGATCGCAGCTCCAGCCTTGCGGTCAATCCTAATGGTACAACCAGGAACGACACGTTTGGCCACAGCGGAAATATGGGTATTTTCACGATCGCGCCGACGATAAAACCCAAGGGCGGATTTTTCACACGTCCAGAGTTTCGTGTGTTCGCCACCTATGCGATCTGGTCGAAATCTTTAGAGGGATCCATCGGTACAACGCAATACACGAACAACGATCAGGGTTGGTTATTCGGTGTCCAGACCGAGTGGTTCTTTTAGTTTGCCTTCCCCAGTCTGAGTCGTAAATTTATCTCCCCTCACCCAACAGGTGAGGGGAGATTTTTTCCCCCCTCGGCGTTCGAACTTTGTATGGCCAAAAATCTCCTTCTCTGGATCTTCGTCTTTTGGTTCGCCGCTCAGGCGTTTGCCTGGACAGATGGTGAGTTGCTCATTTGGGTTAATCGAGACAAGGGCTACCGCGGCCTTGTCGAACTCGGAGACGAATTTCAAAAGGATCTTCGGGTTCCTGTCAGGGTGGAGACGCCAGACAATCTCACAGACAAATTCCAATCCGCAGCTCAGAGCGGCAAAGGCCCGGATATCGTTTTATGGGCCCACGATCGGATTGGCGAATGGGCCGACGCCGGACTTCTGAGGCCGCTGGAGATCAGCGACGACTTCAAGCAGAATTTTATTCCGCTGTCCTGGGAGGCGGTGACACACAACAACCTGATCTGGGGATACCCCCTCTCTCTCGAGGCTATTTCGCTCATTTACAATAAGAAATTGGTCACCGGCAAACCACCCGATCAACTTTCGCAAATACCCGCATTCGCCGCAGAACTCAGGGCTCGAAACCCGAATATCATTCCCATCATGTGGGACTACAATACACCTTACTTCAGTTGGCCGTTTCTCGCCAGCGGAGGCGGGTACCCATACAGGAGAACGGTAAGCGGATATGACGTCACAGACATCGGCGTGAACAATTCGGGAGCCATTCTGGGACTCGAAGCCATCGTCGAACTGATCCACATCGGTGTGATGCCCCGAGGCGCTTCCTACAACGTTACGGATCAGAAGATGAACGCCGGCGAGCTTGCAATGATGATCAATGGCCCGTGGGCCTGGGCAAATCTGCAAAAAAGCGGCATCGATTTCGGATTGGCTCCGTTGCCCGGAGTTGGCGGCAATCCCGGTAAACCCTTTGTGGGCGTACTCGCCGCACTTGTTAACCGATCCACGCCCAACGCTGATCTAGCACAGAAATTTATTGAAAAGTACGTTGCTACCTCTGATGGACTGAAAAGTCTCGGAGCAGAGGTTTCCATCGGGGTTCCAGCCCTGAAAACCCTCCTGAATGAGATGGCGGCCAAGGATCCGCTCATTAAGACTACTCTTGAAAACGCGCTAAAAGGAGTCCTGATGCCGAATATCCCTCAAATGGGACGGTTTTGGAGTGCCATGGCCTCAGCCTTTCAGATAGCCACGAATGGGCAGGCCTCTCCCGAGGTTGCCCTTGATGAGGCAAAAAAGAGCATGGAAAAATAGATGTGAATGGAGGATTCCCGATCCGGCAAATTCTTGTCGCACTGGTCGCGATTCCGGGGCTCTACCTGAGCTTCGAAGCTTACCAAGCCGGGAATGTCTGGGTCGCACTCGCGATTTTGATCATTGTTTGCCTTGGGGCTTTTGTCTTCCTGAGCGAGTCGGGCTACACCTACCGATACCTTTTTCCTGGACTTCTGGGGTTTGGCTTGTTCGTGATCTTTCCGATCGCCTACATGGTGTTTCTCAGTTTCACGAAATATAGTTCTGAGCACCTGTTGTCCTTTGATCGGGCCCTCGCTCTCTTCAGACAGGAGACTTTTCCAGTCGGTAAAGCCTCCTACAAATACAAGTTGTTCGCTGAGGGAAATGACCGGTACGTTCTCTATCTCGAAGATGAGAAGGACCCTGCGAAACGCTTTGCATCAAGCCCACTTGAGCTAAAGGCCGGAGAACAACCAAAGGGCGAACAGGAACCCGCAAAGTTAGAAGCTCTCCTGCCGGGCGCGACAATAAAGGGAACGGTTCTGGAACTTGCACAAGTTACGCGCGAGAAATTGTTTATACCAATGCGAGGCCGGCAATTTGCGCTGCCGGACGACACCCTGGTCGGGCTTGAAGGTCTGCAACGATTTGCATCTCGCCAGCGCGTCTGGACTTTGAATCCGGATGGCTCGTTAACGAACAGCCAAGATGGAACAGCCATCAGGCCCGATTTCAGGCGAGGCTATTTCGTCAAGAATAAGGGAGAAAAAGTGGGGGTCGGATTTCGGACATTCAGCGGGCTGGAGAATTACCTCAGGATCTTAGCCGATCCGCGGATTCAGGGTCCATTTTTCAAGATCTTCCTTTGGACTGTTTCTTTCTCCGCGATCTCAGTTGCCCTCACATTTGCCGTCGGAATGCTGTTGGCCGTAATCCTGGAGTGGAAAGAGCTTAATTTTCGGGGAGGTTATCGCACCCTGTTGATTCTTCCGTACGCGGTGCCGGCAGTGCTTTCAATTCTCATTTTCAAAGGGTTATTCAATCAGGAATTCGGTGCGGTAAACGAGTTTCTGAAGGCTGCTTTCGGCTTCGCACCCGAGTGGGAGACAAATCCCTGGGGCGCACGTGTGATGGTCCTGCTGGTGAATGTCTGGCTGGGCTATCCGTACATGATGTTGATTTGCACCGGAATGCTTCAGTCAATTCCATCCGGGATTTATGAAGCGAGCGCGATCGAAGGCAGCAATCCACTAATCGATTTCTTCAAGATTACCCTGCCCTTGGTGTTGCCACCCCTCGTCCCGATTCTCGTCTCAAGCTTCGCGTTTAACTTCAACAATTTCAATCTCATCTATCTTTTGACGGGCGGGGGGCCAAAAATGGTCGGTGGCGGCATCGCGGGCGAGACCGACTTGCTGGTCAACTATACGTTCAATATCGCCTTTCGCGATTCAGGCACTAACTACGGTTTGGCGAGTGCTATCGCCACTTTGCTTTTCCTAATGGTCGGCTTCCTCGCCTGGATGAATCTGAAACTGAGTGGGAAAAACGTGAAAATGTAATCAAATGACCGCGAGTCAAAAACTTCTTGTCCGCAAAACCATGGCGCATGCGTTCATGATTTGCTTTCTCGTTTTGATATTGGTGCCATTCGTCATGGTTGTCTCGGCCTCCTTTCGCCAAGGCAATTTCGCGCCGAGCCGCTTAATTCCCGACAAGGTCAGCCTGGACCACTGGAAATATGTTTTTGGCATCCCTTACCAGGAGGTCGTCAACCCAGCCACCGGGGAAACGCGCCTGATCAAACCGAGCACGCCTCCGCTGTTCTGGTTTTGGAATTCAATCAAGGTCTCATTCATCGCGTCCGCGGGAATCATTTTCCTTTCTGGATCGGCTGCATATGCGTTTGCCAGACTCCGATTCAGATTCAAGTCGATTACTTTAAGAGGTCTCCTCATTCTCCAGATGTTCCCCATGGTTCTCTCATTGGTAGCGTTCTATGTGATTCTGGATTTTGCCGGGCAATATTTCCGATGGATCGGTCTGAACACGCATTCCGGATTAATCATGGTTTACCTGGGCGGCATCTCGAATTATATCTGGATGATAAAAGGGTATTTCGAAACGATCCCCCCCAGTATGGAAGAATCAGCTCGAATAGATGGTGCGAGTCAGTTCCAAACTTTAACAAGAATCTTGATTCCGATAAGTCTACCAATTTTTGCAGTTGTATTTATTCTCTCGTTCATCTCCTATATGTCTGAATACCCAGTGGCATCTGTCGTTCTGCAGTCCGGCGATAACTGGACGTTGGCGGTGGGTGCTAACTCATTTTTGTATGAACAGGAAAAACTCTGGGGTCGATTTGCTGCGTTAGCGGTCTTGAGCGGCGTGCCGATCACTGTAGTTTTCCTTATGTGCCAAAGATTCGTCATCGGAGGCCTGACCTCCGGTGGCGTCAAAGAATAACAACCCCAGAACGAACTGCCATGAGCGAAGGAGCCGTTGAAATTAAAAATTTAGTGAAAACCTATGTGGACGATCGGGGACGCCCCACGTTCACAGCTGTAAAGAACATCAGCCTGCATATTGAGGATGGCGAGTTTATGGTGCTTGTCGGTCCTTCCGGGTGCGGAAAGTCGACAACCCTCCGAATGGTCGCGGGCCTCGAAAAGATCTCCAGCGGAACGATTTCGATCGGCGGCCGCGTGGTGAACGAAATGGAACCGAAAGATCGCGGGATAGCGATGGTGTTTCAAAACTATGCGCTCTACCCGCACATGACGCTCTATAACAACATGGCTTTCGGACTGCAGCTTGCGAAGAAGTCAAAGGATTTCATCTCGGAGACCGTCGGTCGAACATCCAAGGCCCTTGGCCTTGATCACATGCTGGAGCGGAAACCTCACGCGCTCTCCGGCGGTCAGCGCCAGCGCGTTGCTCTCGGCCGCGCGATCGTGCGAAGTCCGAAGGTCTTTCTGTTCGACGAGCCATTGTCAAACCTCGACGCGAAAATGCGCGTTCAGATGCGCTCGGAGATTTCAAAACTCCACGCGCAACTCGGTTCGACGATGATCTACGTAACCCACGACCAGGTGGAGGCGATGACCATGGGCGACCGCATCTGCGTCATGCGCGACGGCAACATCATGCAGGTGGCTGACCCACTGACCCTTTACCGCCAACCGGACAACCTTTTCGTCGCGGGGTTTATCGGTAGTCCTCCGATGAACTTGATTAAGGGAAAAGTACAAAAACGCGACGGCGGTTTGTTCTTCGTCGAGACGGCGGAAAAGAACGGGCTGACTATCCCTTTGCAGGGGCGTTTGGAGTCTCTCGCCGGCAAGTATGTCGATAAGGATATCGTCTTCGGCGTCCGGCCTGAGCATCTTAGCGACCAGGTGAAAGACAGCGGCCACATACCCGTAGTCTCGACCGTTGAAATCTCGGAACCGATGGGCTCAGAATCTCTCGTTTACCTGAAGTCCGGCACCGGAAACATGATCGCTCGCATCCACGGTGAACACCTCTTCCATTTGGGTGAGCAAGTCACCGTTCAGATCAATCTTGATAAAGTCAGCCTCTTCGATGCCGCGACGGAAAACGTCATTCGATAAGCCCGCTCCATGCGCCAAATCCTAGATACTGAGCAGTACGTTCAGGTTCCTCCGATGATGCTGTCGGACCCCTTTTATCGAATCACTTATCTTATCAAGGAAGAGATCCGTAAGTATAAATGGATTGAAGGCGAAAAGGGGCAGCAGCTTTCCTGGGAAGAGGCGCGAAACGAGTGGATGAAAAATCATAAGGAAAAGTACGAGAAATTCCTTTTGGAAACCCTCACTTTCCCTGAAGAAAACGTTCCAGCGCAGGAAGCCAAATAAGAAATAGAAGCTAGCGAGGCCGCGCCTCAGATCGGCGAGATGTAAGTATCTCAAGGTCGCGTTGGGAGCAGCACCGATTGGCGAAGCGGCCTCGCTTAGAATCCTTGATAAGCAAAACCACCTGATGATTAATGACTCATCTGCAACCGGTTTTGCTCTTCAAGGATTCTACTCGGTACAAATGCGAATTGATTGCCGCCCAGCATGACTTTCGAATGCATCCGAGAGTTGCAGGTAGCAGCATCGCAGGTGTTGCTGAAGGATAAACCATCATCGAGTCGCACGACGGGATCGCCGAGAATCGGGCCGCAACCGGTTCTCGGCGATTTATTATGTCCATCCCCCTATTCAACTGGCTAAAGGATCGGTCAGCGGGCGTTTTGCTTCATCCGACAAGTCTACCTGGCTCCACAGGAATCGGAACACTTGGCCGTGAAGCGAGACATTTCATTGACTTCCTGGTGGATGCCGGTTTGAAGTACTGGCAAGTGTTCCCTCTGGGTCCCACTGGATTCGGGGACTCACCTTATCAATGTTTCTCTGCATTTGCCGGCAATCCGTATTTCATTGATCTGGAAACTCTGGTTGGACAGCATTATCTGGAAGAAAATGATCTCGCTGAATTGAGACGACTTCCAGCCGACCGCGTCGACTACGGAGCTCAATGGGTCCTGCGGTGGCCAATCTTAAGAAAGGCTTATCAGGCTTTCACCGCCGATGCCTCGCGCGCTGACAAGGCAGATTTCGCCGCATTCCGAAAGAACCATAAAGACTGGCTGGAGGCGTATGCCCGCTTTATTGCGCTCAAGGGCAAGTATGATGGAAGCTCCTGGCAACTGTGGCCAAGTGGGGTCAGGCAATACTCGAAAGTCAGGAAGTCATCTGTAAAATCTGAGCTTTCCGAGGAAATCGACGCGCAGGCGTGGTTCCAGTTCGAGTTCTTTCGTCAATGGCTCGAACTCAAGTCTTACGCGAATACGCGCGGCGTCCAGATTTTTGGGGACATCCCGATTTTTGTTGCCATGGATAGTTCAGACGTATGGACGCATCCAACTTTGTTTCAGATGGATGATGATTTGAGACCGACTGCTGTTGCCGGTGTGCCGCCGGACTATTTCGCAGCTGAAGGTCAGCTTTGGGGAAATCCGCTCTACGACTGGGACAAGCATCACGCGACAAACTATGCGTGGTGGTTGTCGCGCCTCCGAGCGAGCTTTCAGCTTTATGACGTCGTCCGAATCGACCATTTTCGAGGGTTTGACGAGTATTGCAGAATTCCGGCAAGCGCGATTAACGCCCTGCATTACAAATGGGTCAAAGGCCCGGGCTTAGCTCTTTTCGAGGCAATTCACAAAGAGTTTCCGGACGCTAAGTTGGTGGCTGAAGATCTCGGAATCATCACCGATTCGGTTCGAGCGCTGGTCGAGGCGACTGGCGTGCCGGGGATGAAAGTGCTTCAATTCGGTTTCGAGGGCGCCACCGAATACCTGCCGCATAACGGAGTTCCTAATTCCGTGCTCTACCCCGGAACGCACGACAATGATACGGCATGGGGTTGGTTCTCCAAGCAGTCGGAACCGGTTAAGGACTTCTTCCGCCAGTATCTGCGGGCGCCGGGCGACGCAGTCCCTTGGGATATGGTACGGGCGGGATATGCCGCGCCGAGCCGGCTGTTTATCGTCCCGATGCAGGATTTGCTGAGTTTAGGGAGCGAATCGCGCATGAATACGCCCGGGCAGGCGGTTGGCAACTGGCATTGGCGATTTACACGGGAGCGATTGGATCAACTCTGGAATGAGAGCGGCGAGTATCTCCGGCTTTTGGCGAAACTGTACGAACGTTAGCCCGCAAAAATCGTGCAAAAGCCGCAGCGACGAGCTCGTTGCGGGCTAAAAAGCTCTTAAACAGCCGCTCCGCGGCGTATCTATTTTATTCAGCGCCCCCTACACGCCCCGAAAGGCCGAAGGGGGCCGGAGGACCCAGCCCGGGCGTTTTAACCCCGGGGAAGCCCATCAGGCGAATCCGCCCTGAAGGGGCGTGAGATTTGCCGATGTTCGTTTTTCATGGGAGGGACGGCCTCCGTGCTGTCCGACTCATCATTTCCGGCCCCAATAAGAAGGAGAAACGAACCGTCTCGGTTTGCACGGTTTTGAAGCGCGCAAAGCGGGACGCTTGCCTACTTGCGCTCACACAAGTCACAGAGCCGCAGGCTCTTGTGAACGCTAGCTAGCCGCTTCCCACTGCAGTGACCGCTGAGCAGCCAACGTTTCTTCCGGTCTCACCAGATAGGGTTCCATCCGCGCATAGACTTTGGGTGAAACCATAGCGACAACATTTACATGCCCCTGCTCATAACCGACGCTTAAAACGCGACTTGCGCGGTGCAAAAGAGACAAGAGATCCGTTCGATCAAGCGGAAGAGCGATTTCCACCTTCGCGACTCGATCGGAAAGCATATCCGCCATGCGATGAAGGAGTTCGTCCAATCCTCTCCCCGTCAGCGCAGAAATGAAAACGCTGTCGGGAAAATGCAGCCGCAAAGCATGCAACGTCGATTCGTCTGCCAGGCAGTCGACCTTGTTCAGCACCGTAATCATCTTCTTTGAGTCCGCACCGAGATCCTCCAAAACCTTTATCGTCGTCGCACAAAAATCGTAGACCTGCGGATGGCTCGCATCTAGGACGTGCACCAGAAAGTCAGACAGAACCGCCTCCTCAAGCGTCGCCTTGAAGGCTTCAACGAGGCGGTGCGGCAAATTCCTT
>DASZHC010000164.1:0-16026 GCA_035938215.1 Chthoniobacterales bacterium | reverse complement strand
GCGTCGCGGAGGGAACTGGATCAAGTTTAAGAAGGAGCTCGCCACTCTTGACGTCGTTGTGGTGGGCGTTGAGGAGGGTCATGGAAAGCGCAGCCATGTCCTCAGCGACTACACTTTTGCGGTCCGTGACCAGGAAACCGGCACTCTGGAAATCATTGGGAAAGCCTACTCAGGCCTCACGGATCGGGAGATCGAAGATTTAACCGAGCACTTCATTCGGACGACAATTCGACGCGAGCGAAGATTTCGTCAGGTAATTCCGGAGATAGTTCTTGAAGTTGCATTCGACTCGGTGCAGCCTAGCGATCGGCATTCAAGCGGGCTAGCGTTGCGTTTTCCGCGAATAAAACGCGTTCGTCGCGAAAAGACCGTACGGGAAATCGATACACTCCAACATGCCCGGTCTATCGCCGGAATCCAATCCAAGCCCTAAGGAAGCCCCCCGTTTCAGTCGATAAAACCGGACACACGCTAAAAGGGCCTTCCAAAGGGCTATTCAGCAGTAAACTTCCCGGGCCCTACTTGTTTAACTCCCTTTAGCCGGTAAATACGCGCAAAGAGATTCTTCTTCGGTTCAGGCGAAGCAAATTTGTAACCGTTTGCGAGCAGCCCGTTCAAAATTTCCGAAACGCTCATGGGCGAATTCTTGGACTTCAATACCTGAACAACCGCGGGAGCCAAAGGACCTGTTGGAGAAGTGGAACGGCGGCCCCGCCCTCTGACCGGGGTCACCTTTCTTCCACGTCCGTGATTCACAACCGGCGTTGGGACTTGCGAAGGGGGAGCCGAATTCTGCTGGCCTTCACTCTGCAATAAACTGCCCAGTTCCGTTTGTAGTTGTTCGATTCGCTCCTGAATTTCTGCTGCTTTCCTTAAGGTGGAGGAAGATAATTTCACAGCTGCAAACTATGCAACGGATTACTGCTTTGCAAGAAACTTTGGATAGTCGTAGTGATTTTGGATTTGTTAACTAGCGAGGCGGCGCCTCCGACCGGCGAGATGTAAGGATCTCAAGGTCGCGTTGGGAGCAGCCCCGATCGGTGAAGCGGCCTCGCTATAGAATCCTTGAAAAGCAAAACCACCTATTGATTAATGTCCGGATACAGAAAAAAACTTGGCTCATCTGCAACCAGTTTTGCTTTTCAAGGATTCTAGTGCACTGCTACTATATTTCGACAAACCTTTTCCAGCGCTGGAGCCCGCAATCACGTATGCTCCTGGAGATGCAGCGATCCTTAGCAATCACACTGTTTATAATCTGCGTCTCGCGTTTTGCCGGATCCAATTGGCAGTTACTATCGTTTCGAAAGAACCTTTCGAACACGGACTCGAGATAACTCCAAAAATTACAGTGAATCTGGTTTACGTTGCCTGGCAGCGCCCTGCTCCTTATCGTTGAATTCCGGCTACCGTCGCCCGTTAGTTCAAAAGCGAGCGTCAAACCCAAGGATGTGAAAGCCGCAGGGTTCAAGCGCACCGGCATTACGAGGTGCAACCACAAATCGGCCAGCGAGGCCGCCTCGCCGGATCGACGCTGCTTCCAACGCGACCTTGAGCTTACATCTCGCCGGTCTGAGGCGCGGCCTCGCTAGTGAAAGATTGTTTCGGCTCGGCTTATAGCACCTCTTCTTCGTGGTGAAGGCCCGAATCTTCGCGGATCGAGCGCAACCGGCGCCTCACTCCAAGCTTGGACTGCGGGCCATTAATCAGATCTGCCACGATTCCGACCAGGGTCGGGACCGTCGTCGCTGTAGCCAAGGCCAACATGGCGACGGCGGCAGCGTTTCGCTTGTTCTCGCTGATCTTCTCCGCAAGTAATATCCCTATTCCACAACCGATCGCAGCCTGTGAAATGGTGAGCAAGGTCGCCGAAGAAAGCGAAAGGGAAACGGTCTTGTAATTATCGCTCGACATAAAAAACAGTACTCAGTTGAGGGGGGCGCCCTAAAGATCTATAACTTCGAGATCCACCGTTCTTTGGACGGACGAAAAATTTTCGGAGAATATTCACGTGATGTCGAATTCTTTTTACGCATTGGTGTTGGCAGGCGGAAGCGGAGAGCGCTTCTGGCCCCTGAGCCGAAGGGCTACTCCAAAACAGTTGTTGCCCTTGTTCACTAATCGTTCGCTGCTTGCGGAGACAGTCTCTCGACTGGATGGGCTGATCCCTCCTGAGAATATACTGATCCTGACAAATCAGGAACAGGAAGCCGCAGTCCGCAAAGTGCTTGCCGATCATCCCGAACACAATATTTTTGCCGAACCTGCAAAGCGCGATACTGCTGCGGCAATTGCGTTGGGCGTCGGTCTTGTTGCTTCTCGAAATCCGTCCGCTACGATGGCTGTGTTGCCGGCAGATCACCGAATATCCAATGTCACGGCGTTTCAATCCGACCTAAAGAGCGCCGCCGAAACAGCCCAACATGGAGGCGACTTAATTACGATCGGAATCACGCCGAGCTGGGGCTGCCCCGGGTTCGGATACATAGAGCGAGGCAAACCACTCCAGGGGTCCGAATTTTTCGAAGTCATTCGATTCCGTGAAAAACCTAATCCAGACCTCGCTGATGCCTTTGTGCGCAGCGGCAATTTTTACTGGAACGCCGGGATCTTTATCTGGTCAGTAAATTCCATTCTGACGGAGCTGAACCGCCACGCACCGGACCTGGCGGAATTTGTTTCCTCAATCCGGAACAGCCCCGATCGCGCGAAAGTTCTCCGGGATCAGTTTCTTTCGCTCCGTAAAACCTCTATTGACTACGCGATTTTGGAGAAGGCGAGCCGAGTCCTCGTAAAGCCCGCTCAATTTGATTGGGATGACGTTGGCAGTTGGACGGCGGTCGCAAAGTATCTCGAGCAATTTCCCGGAGAAAACGCGGCAAATGGCCCTGTCACGATCCAAGGATCCAGCAATAATATTGTTTTCACCGACTCCGCAACGCACGTAGCTTTACTGGGGGTGCACGATCTTGTGGTAGTGCAAACCAAGGATGCGACTCTTGTGTGCCATCGCCATGAGGTGGAGAAGATCAAAGGCCTCATACCTTTCATTCCGGAGGCGCTTCAATAGATATGCGCTTGCTCGGCATTGACTATGGAGATAAGCGGATTGGCATTGCTATCTCCGACGAGCTGCAGTCCTTCGCTCATCCCTACCGGACGCTGCAATTTGATTCTCAGCTGCTCTCGGAAATTCGCAAGATAGTTGAACGAGAGAGAGTTGGCGGGATTATAGTTGGATTGCCGAAAAATATGGACGGAAGTTTGGGTCCTTCCGCTGCGAAGGCTCAATCATTTGCAAGCAGACTCAAGACAGAGCTTGTTTCCATAAAGATATTTCTGTGGGATGAGCGCTTGACCACGGCTGAAGCGCAGAGAGCACTGCATCTGGCCGGAAAGAATGCCAAGCAGAGCAAGAAAATGATCGATCAGGTCGCAGCTCAAATCTTGCTGCAAAGCTATTTGGACTCGCTGCAATGGACACAGGCGTTAAAGGAAGATGAACGCTGATTCGAATTTGAGCGACTCATTGCACTGTTTCCGTCCATGGAACGCTTTGAACGACTGAAGCTAACCATAGCGTACGACGGACGCCCTTTCAGCGGGTGGCAATCTCAACCGAATGGAAACGGTATACAGGATCATCTGAAGAGCGCTTTCTTCAAAATGCTCGCGCAACCGGTAAAACTGCATGGAGCAGGACGGACGGACGCCGGCGTTCATGCGTTTGCTCAGGTGGCTCACGTTGATGTCCCATACCGCAAATATGCACTTCACACGTGGACAGCGGCCCTGAACGCCCATCTCCCGCGGCAAATCCGGGTGCTCAGATGCGGACACGCTCGCGACGGTTTTCACGCTCAATATTCCGCTGTGGGGAAAGTATACATATACCGGATCTGGAATGACCCGATTCATCATCCGTTGGAAATCGGAAGGTCGTGGCACGTCGTTCAGCCACTCGACATGGATGCATTGCGATCGGCGCGCAGTCGATTGATCGGCACCCACGATTTCGCTTCTTTTGCAGCGAATCGCGGACTAGTGGAGGAAACGACACGCACAATCTACGACATCCGAATTAAGCGTCGCAGGGAATTGCTGACTCTTGAGTTTGCCGCGAATGGCTTTCTCTATCGGATGGTACGAATGCTGATAGGGAGCATGGCCAAGGTCGCTTCCGGCAGGAAATCATTGAGCTGGCTTGACCAACTCTTGCGCAAACCGGGCAGACGAAAGGTAGATTTTACCGCGCCGCCGGAGGGATTGTATCTGCTTAAAGTAATGTATTGATCAGACAGATTTGAATCTAAAGATTCAGGAGCCCGGGACCGGAGATACCAGGTAGGTTTCGACGATTTGCGAATATTGGATTGCCACGTTGCCGGCGCGTGCAATCCTCGTGCCTTTGGCGGGGTCCACGTAAGTGTACACGGCGAGCTTTTCATCATTCAACCATGCGACGCGGATTGCGATCTCATTGTCGTAGGCAAACACGTTCCCATTTCCATCCGGGAGTTCCTCGTTCGCTCGAAGGATCGAAACATGCGTCGTGATCGAATGCTCTTCGGGGCAAAGCCGGCGAAAAGTCAGCGCCTTCAATCGCCCGTTTGGCGATAGCGCTTCGGAAGTTGTCACGTTCCTGCACCGCTCGGGTTCGTGACAGGAACTCATCAGAAAGCTCGCCAAAAGCAAAGCGAACAAACGCCGCACGACTCGCACAAACACATCCGCTAGCGAACGGATCCCAAGCGCGCCTCAGCAACTCTTCGACGGTCAAGGAAGACTTTGCAAATGCCTTTCATCCGGGTGAGCACGTAGTAGACGGTCTGGCTGCGAACTCGAATCAACTCACCACCGACGATTTTCGGCACAAAATCGCTCGGGACATCGAGGATTTCTTTGACCATCGTGTGATCAAGTCCGCGGCATAAGATCGCGGTCATGGCTCGGGTCAAAGTCTGCACTTGCGGGCCGAGAGAGACTCGAATCGAAGCCCGGCTGTCGGGATCAACTCGCAGAAAAACTCCAACCGTATCGGTGCATTCTTCATCCTTGCGAACATCTTGGAGGTCAAAAGATTCTCCAACTCCGGGCTCCCACTTTCGAGCCTGGTCCGCGTACGAAATCAGAGCGTCACGCCGTTCTTGATCTGGCAGCGTTTCAAAGAGTTCAATAATGGATTGCAGACGTTGTGGATACATCGGGAGTTTTTGCCAGCCTAGTGCACGATAACACCAGCAAACCCTATATTTAAAAACAAGCAAGCCCTGAGCTGCACGCCCAGAGCTTGCGCCTTAAATCACCCTTTTATCGCTCAGGGTTTCTGAATTGGAGATCTCACCCGGTTACCCCATTCAGTCCATGAACCGTCGTAGTTCTTCACATTCGAGAAGCCGAGAAGCTTGGTGAGTACAAACCACGTGTGGCTCGACCGCTCACCGATCCTGCAGTAAACGACCATCGGCTCGCTCGGGAGATACCCAAGGTTCTCCACATAAATCTTCCTCAATTCGTCGGCCGACTTGAACGTTCCATCATCATTCGCAGCAGTCTTCCACGGCACGCTCTTTGCCGCTGGGACGTGGCCACCGCGAAGGACACCCTCCTGCGGATATTCGGGCATATGCGTAACCTCACCTTTGAATTCCCCCGGAGAACGCACATCAATTAACGGTTTGCCGGCCTTGCTCTGCGCCAATGTCTCCTCGTAAAACGCACGAATCGTGACATCGTCGCGCGAGGGGGGAACGGGATATTCCGTTCGCGGATATTTGGGTACTTCTCTGACCAGTTCCCGGCCTTCGGCGATCCATTTGTCCCTTCCGCCGTTGAGAATTTTTGCATCTTTGTAACCAAAAAGGGAAAAAACCCAGAGAGCGTAGCAGGCCCACCAGTTGGATTTGTCGCCATAAAACACAGCGGTCGTATCAGGCGTTATCCCAATGCGGCTCGCGAGTTCGGCAAATCCTTTGGGATCGATGTAATCCCGGATGACCTGGTCATTGAGATCGCGTCGCCAATCCACGTGAACTGCTCCCGGGATGTGGCCGGTATCATACAACAGCACGTCTTCGTTGCTCTCAATGATACGCACGTTCGGATCGGCAAGATGCGCGGCGACCCACTCCGTGCTTACCAGTGCTTCAGGGTGGGCGTATTCGGTAGAGGACATAACTCGCGAAAGTACACAAAGAAAACCTGTGCGCAACAAAACTCTACTTGTCCGTAGAGTTTGGTGTCTTTATCACCGCGATGATCGGTGCAGGCTTGGAGGGCTGCGGTCCCTCGCAGCCGCGGTTCGCCGATATCAACACCATTTCACGGCGCCGACGGAGCGGTCGCCCTCCAGCTCCAGGGCACCGGCCAGAAATGGCACATCCGTTCGTGGCAACCATGATCGGTGGAGGTTTGGAGGGTTCGGGGTTTGGGGTTTGGAGGATTCGGGGTTTGGGGCTTGGAATTCGGGGTTTGAGGTTTGGGGTTCTGTCTTCTGAATTCTGTTTTCTGACTTCTGATCTCGAATTTACATAAATACCGGCAATATCGATCCAACTTATAAGCTGAGCCCGCACCGTTTCTGAGGTAGTATTGAAAAGCACGACAGTTGTTCAGAAAAGATCTGGAAGCCGGTCGCAAGCAAATTTTCATGAACGTAGAAACCAGTGTTGAAACCAATCGAGACTTCGATTGGCCGCTGGCTTATAAAGCCGAGGCGGTGTTGAGGCGATTCATCGGCTTGTTTCTTGCTCGCCATCAAGTCGCGTTCAAACTCGCTGAGCGGATGGAGGAAGAAACTGGGACCGATTTTTACGAGTGGGTCGACTATCTCAGCGCGGATCCTGATGCCATTGATGAACTCTCGAGTGCCGGATTCGTCTTGGAACAGGTCGAGACCCCTCCGGGCACCAAAGCTTTTTATCATCCCAGAGCCATGATGCCGCGGGTACTCGTGCATCGAAACGGTAGCCTGGGTGGCGCGCCTAGGGAACTCGCCATCCGTCCGGAGTCTATCATTGACTTCATATCCAAAAATAATGTTGGCACGGAAATCATCGGAAAATTTGGATCCCGCTTCCGCACCGCGCTTGTAGCCGAAGAATCAGGTCACAAACTATTCGCCCTGGAACGACTTGCTTATCGCGGTTTCGTCGAGCAACCCGACTCGCCCGAATTCGCATTGGCAGTGATCAGCACACGCGAGTTATGGCGAATGCGAAAACGCGATTTTGTCGATGACGCTTCCGGCATAGCCCATGCATTTGAATTGCAAGATAGAGCGGTTGCCCTCGTCGGAGCCGACGTTGCTTGCGACCTTTTCTTCGGGGAAGAACGCGCCTACTGGGAATTCCGCAACCGTGCCGGACGTAGACAAAAGCGACGCCAGGACTCAATGGGTTTAGGTTGGGGCAATCACGACCACCACACCTTCCGTTGTTCGCGTCGCTTTTTCGCCGATGTAATCGAATTCTTTTGCCGATTCGGGTTTGCAAAACGTGAACGCTATTACGCGGGAGCGGAGGCCAGCTGGGGTGCCCAGATTCTTGAGCATTATACCACGGGCATTACGGTCTTCGCCGACGTAGATTTGATGCCGGGAGAAACGGCAATCGATTTTACCAGGGAGCGGTTGCCGGAGGCTCCACGGCTTGGAACTGTGGGGCTTTGGTGTGGACTCCACGGAGACAGCTTTCTTCAGGCGGGCATGCATCATCTTGAAGCGCGGTTCGATTTTACGCTTCTGCGCGATCAGTTGGCAAAAGAAGGGATCAACATGATGAAACCATTCTCAGATTTTCCCTTCTTGCGGCAGGCCTTTACCGAAGGCGAGCGCTGGCCGGTTCGAAAGGAAAGGGTTCAGAAGTTGCTTGCCGCGGGCTTTATTACGGAAGGTCAGGCTCTGTTATTCAACAACAATGGCGCAATAGGCAGTCATCTCGAGAATCTTCAACGAAAGGGCGGCTTCAAGGGATTCAATCAAAAATCCGTCAGCGTTATTATTGGAGCCACGGATCCGAGATCGGCCGGCCTGAAAGAAGGCGCAATGACTCGTTCCTCTCTGGATCAGAAACGGGTCTTACCGGCTCAGGACGCAGGCTAAAGCCAAAGAATTGTGACGATGCAGATCGGAATTCTTGGGGCCGGCAAGATCGGAATCTCGATCGCAACCCTTTTGGAGACAGCCGAATTTGTAGATGCAGTCGTTCTCGGCGATGCACGAATCGCTGATCACCTTGATGGACTGCGGAAGATCCGGTTTCAACAGATTGATATCCGGTCTGCAGACGCCTTGAAGAATTTCATTCAGGGCTGCGGCGCCATTGTGAGCGCCGCTCCTTATTACCTGAACAGATTGATCGCAAATGTGTGCGCCGACGAAGGACGCTCTTATTTCGATCTCACTGAAGATGTTGAAACGACGAGCTTTGTCCGTGGACTGGCGAATGGAAAGAATTCGACTTTCGTGCCGCAGTGCGGCCTCGCGCCCGGCGCGATCAACATAATCGGAAGCGGACTGGCGCATTCTCTCAAAACGATTCGTTCGCTGGAAATGCGCGTCGGCGCCCTCCCGCTCTCGGCAAGCAACCAGATGAAATATTATCTGAGTTGGAGCACTGCAGGGCTGATCAATGAATATTGCCAATTCGGAGAAGCATTGTATCAAGGGCGGCGCATTCCCACCGCGCCGCTTGATGGCGTAGAGCGGCTGACGATCGATGGTGTGGAATATGAGGCTTTCAACACCTCCGGCGGCGTAGCGACGATGTGTGAGACCTTTCAAGACAAAATCAGCGATCTGAGTTACAAAACGCTGCGCTACCCAGGACACCGCGATCTGATGAAGTTCCTCCTTTACGATTTGAACCTGAGCCAGAGGCGAGATGTGCTCACCCAAATCTTTGATCAGGAGGTTCCGCTTACCTTCAGCGACGTGGTGGTCATTTACGTGAACAGCGTTGGAAACGATGAGAGCGGACTGATCCAGCGAAGCTTTGTCAAAAAGATCTATGCCGGAAGGGTTTTGGCCCGGCCTCTTTCGGCCATTCAACTCTCAACAGCCGCGGGCGTAACGGCAGTGCTTGAACTGTTTGCCCGCGGAGAACTTCCGTCGGGATTTGTCAAGCAAGAGTCCATTTCACTGGAACAGTTCTTCAGCACGCATTGGGGTGCGCTCGTGTACCGGGAAGCTGAAACGGTGGCGCCGCGCCTTTCGATACACGTATAATATGCAGTCTTCCCCTCCACTATCCTTTGAGGTTGAAGCCGCTAAGGCGGAAATTTTTCCGCAGCTTGGGCTTCAAGAGTCGAATCCCGGCGTTTTCGCAGGTGAATGGTTTGGCAGCGGCCCGTGGATTGAGAAACGGTCACCAATTGACGGCACTTTCCTGGGACGCGTCGCGTCGGCCAATCGTGAAGACTACGAGAGAGCGGCCAACGCCGCTCGATCCGCAGCTGAAATGTGGAGCGGAGTACCCGCTCCGCGGCGGGGAGAGGTTGTGCGTCGCCTGGCGGAACAGTTACGAAAATTTAAGCGAGCTCTCGGCCTACTTGTGACACTCGAGGTCGGGAAAATTCTCGCGGAAGGTGAAGGGGAAGTCCAGGAGATGATCGATGTCTGCGATTTCGCAAACGGTCTGTCACGCCAGCTCTACGGGCTGACTATCGCTTCGGAGCGGCCAAATCATCGAATTCTTGAAAACTGGCACCCACTGGGGCTGATCGGGATTATCTCAGCGTTTAACTTTCCTGTCGCCGTCTGGTCGTGGAACAGCGCGCTAGCCGTCGTTTGCGGGAACGCAACCCTTTGGAAGCCTTCGGAGAAAACGCCACTAACTGCCATTGCCTGCCTCAAAATCGCTGAACGGGTCTGCCGCGAAGCGGACGTAAACCCGGCGATATTCAGCTTGATTACCGGCGACTCGATTGTCGGAACCCTACTTGCCGAAGACGCGCGTGTTTCCCTCGTTTCAGCGACCGGTTCCACTCGAATGGGCAAACAGGTTGCAAATGCCGTAGCGAATCGGATCGGCCGCACGCTGTTGGAACTGGGTGGAAACAACGCGGTAATTGTGACCCCTTCGGCCGATCTCAAGCTTGCTTTACGCGCCCTTCTTTTTGGAGCGGTTGGAACAACCGGGCAACGCTGCACCACAACGCGACGGCTCATCGTGCATGAATCGATGAAGGACCGGTTGCTGGAGAAACTCCGGACTGCCTATAGCCAGGTGCCCATTGGTAATCCCCTTCGCCCGGGAATATTGATGGGCCCACTGATCGACGAGCCGGCCGTTGAAACAATGCACGTTTCCTTGCGCGAACTCGCAGCCTCGGGGGGCAAAATTCTTTATGGCGGAGAGAATCTCCGAGGACCAGAATACCCGGGCGATAACTATGTATCGCCCTGCATCGCCGAAGCAAAAAATGATTGGCCCGTGGTTCAGCGGGAAACGTTTGCACCGATCCTCTATGTGTTGTCGTACAACGACTTCGATGAGGCGATCAAAATCCATAACCAGGTTCCGCAAGGACTCAGCTCCGCGATCTTTTCTTCCGATATCACCGAGACAGAAAAATTCATTTCGCACCGGGGGAGTGACTGCGGTATCGCGAACATAAACCTCGGCACCAGCGGAGCCGAGATCGGAGGAGCATTTGGCGGCGAGAAAGAGACCGGGGGCGGGCGTGAGAGCGGCAGCGATGCCTGGAAGGCGTACATGCGCCGGCAGACTGTAACAATCAACTACGGTCCCGACCTTCCTCTTGCGCAAGGGATCCGCTTTGAATAGTCGGGTCAAGCCGCGAGACCGAGTTCATCCAGTCCAGGAAAAAATCCATTACTTCCCGCCTCTCCGTCTCGTTATGGAGCTCGTGAAACAGACGGGGATAGATTTTCAGCGTTTTTATAGGCGCTTTGAGTTTCTTGTAGAACGCTTCAACAGTATCGCGGGAGGTAACACGATCGTCCCCTCCCTGCACGAGCAAGACGGGAACATCAATCACTGGCTTATGAACGATCTGCTCGGCGGCCCTCATCGCTTCGAAATAGAATCGAACTGTGATGAATCCATGAAGCAGATCGAGATCCTCGAGCGAATCAAGATGCGCCTGATCATGGGATAAATTCGCGCGATCCACATTTGTTGAAAAGCGAAACCCCGGCAGGCTCATGTTAAGCACACGGGCCAGAACAACCTGCCAACGCGGCGGTGGTTGGGCCAATCCCAGCCATGGAGCGCTTGCAATCACCCCAGCCAGGTTCATTCTGCAATGTCGAGCGGCCCAAAGGACCAACTGGCCGCCCATGCTGTGCCCAAATAAGAACGACGCATTCCCGCCGAAATGATTGACGACGGATTGAACATCAGCGGCCAGCTCTTCATAACGCTTTATGAAGACCGGTTTTCCTCCACTCCGGCCATGACCTCTCAAATCAAATGCAATCGTTCGATACCCAGCTTTCGCGAAATATCTTCCGACATGCACATACCTTCCCGAATGTTCTCCAAGCCCATGGACGAGAAATAGATCTTTGCCGGCAACCGCGTCGCGATTCCAAATACGGCAAAACAACGTGAGGCGATCCTGTCCCTCGATCGTCCCTGTAGTATAGTCAGCAGCATCCACGCGCCAATAAGCCACGTATCGGACCGGTTTTCACAGGCCGGCATCGGCTTTTCGCGACTTGAACGTAAGCTCGGAGATCCCCGATTTATCAATCTCGCCGAGTCCGACTTTCACCATGCGATCATATTGGCGCTTTGACGCCTCGAGCAGCGGAAGATAGAGCCCCTGCCCGCGCGCCAGGTCCAGAGCGATCCCGGAATCTTTAGCGGCATGCGCGGCCGAAAAAAAAGTCGAATGCTCTCGGTCAAGCATATCCGCGCCATCAGTCTCGAGAACTCGCGAATTCGCTCCCGTCTGAGAGAACACCTCTTTTACAACATTCAAGTCGAGACCCAAGGCCTCCGCCAAACCCAGCCCTTCCGCCAACCCGGCGGTATTGATATTCATCACCATATTCACCAGGGCTTTCAGTTCGGCGGCCTTCCCCGGGCCACCGATGTAGCGCAGAGAAATGGTAAGATCCTTCAGCAGCGGCTCTGCTTTCCGAAAACTTTCCTCTTTGCCAGCCAGCATCATGTAGAGTTTTCCCTCGCGGGCTTGAGTCAGGCTTGAGGCCATCGGCGCTTCCAGGACCTCCGCACCTAGTTCTTCCCCCTTTTTCTCAACCTCGACATGAACACTGGGACTGATCGTTGCGCAATTAATGAATAGTTTTCCTCGCGGTTCCGTAAAGAGATTGTCGGTTCCGAAAAAGATAGCCCTCATCGCCGCATCATCGGTGACCACGGTAAAGATGACATCCGAGTGCCGGGTTACGTCCGAGACCCTATCAACAGCGCTGGCTCCGAGCTCTTTCGCTATTATCGCCAGCTGCTCTTTGTTAGCGTCGAAAACCGCGGAAATCTGGTGGCCGCAGTCGTGCATGCGACGGGCCATGTTTGCACCCATTCGACCCAGGCCAACGAAACCGATTCTGGAGGCGTTCATATCGCAGAAAATACCACAAGACCCGGCGGGCAACTCGGAGATCTGCCACTACCGCTGCCTGCACGCCGAGTTAACCTATCCCATCCCCGCGGCTCAGCGGGAGCTTCGCCCTACCGGGTGACATCTCCCTGGCAGGTCATCGGTAGGGCGAGCCTCCTGGCGAGCCGCTTTCTCGACCTAGGCTACGTGCCTGAGGCCGAGCCGCTGGAAGGCGACACAGTGGCGTTCGGAATCTCTGGGGATGAGCTCGGATTAGCGGTAGACTTTGCGGGTCTCAATTCGATTCCGACTCCATGATGATAGACCATCTCTGCACCCCTCTCGGCGGCTTCCAAAGCGCAGTAGCAAGCGCCCGCGGCAATAACCGTGGTCACGAAAGCCATCACTCTTCGAAAGGTCCGGGCCTTGTAGAAGGTCAGGGCAACAACAGCACAGCAGGCAGCGACAACAGCAACAGTTCGCGTCCGCTCGCCCCATTCCGCATGGTGATAGATAAGAGGCCTTGATTCCGGCATCCGTTGAACCACATCATCGGCCTGATCGCCGCCGGTAATGACAGCAAGTTGTGCCGCGCCGGCGGCAAGGATCAAGATAAATGCGGTAAACTGTGGCAAAGCTCCTCGTCGCGTAAAGATTGTCAAAATTGAGATTAATGTTCCCAAAAAGACTAAAACGATCGGGAAGTGCACGATAGCCGGATGGATCGGATCTGGAATTTCGAACATAGGGATTCGTTCGCTTTTAAGGTGTTTAATGCACAGTGGAAAGTCCGCAGGGCAAACGAATTATTTTCACTTTCCTTCGCGCAGGATAGCGTTATTGTCCGATCTCTTTACCTACATTTTGGGGTCTTAGCTCAGTTGGTAGAGCGCCTCAATGGCATTGAGGAGGTCAGGGGTTCGAATCCCCTAGGCTCCATACCGTTGATATAGAGTGACTTACAAACTTTGAATCTCCGAATTACAACAATTTCTTACAACAAATCCGCCGAAGTTTGAGGACGTATCGGCATCTTGTAGGGGGGGCATTTTATCTGGGGAAGATCAGTGATCCCCGCCGCAAGAACGCGATCGCTGCGACTGGAGCTTCCGATTCCCGCGCTAGCTAAGGGAATGAATCTTTCGCTGCGCCACTTCTGAGCCAGCCGATGTATGCCCTAGTCAGAGGACTCACGTCACTCGCCTGCGATGCGAGAAATCTTCTTGCGCTTTTCGAAACTCCGTGCGCCCGAATGCGCTCTCAGTAACACGGGTTCGAATCCCGTTAGGGTCGCTGTGCGTAGCAAACACTTTATTGAGCCAGTCGAAGTTGCCGGTGTACGTCGAGCGCTGGTCACGATTCTTGACGAGGAACCAACCTCGCTAACGCACGAGACCGCAATCGTAAGCGAGCGCTCGTTGGCTGAAGATTGGAACCGCCCAGAGGAGGACGCCGCGTGGTCGCACCTTCAACGGGATCGGTAGTGCTGGTACCGTTTCCGTTTTCAGGTCTATGTAGCGCCATGGGGACCCGTTTATGGCGGCAGGCCATCGAAAAATGGTTTGCCGATGCGCTCCAAAAGTTCCCTTAAAGTAACTATGTGACCAAGCGACTTCATTGCGGCAGTAGTTGATTGCTACCTTCACGCCCGGCTCCGCCAACTTCAGCGCGATCCCTCGGCCTATGCCTCGCGAGCTTCCAGTAATTAGTGCGTATTTTCCTTTGAGTGACATGCGCAACCGCCGCTTCTCCGTTATCAAGGGCTTGGCGCAAGGCGATGACGAGAGCTTCGTTTTTTTGCCGCTTGCTTCACCATCTTTCCGCACCTCTGGCGGAAATTAAACAATCAAATGGAGCCTTCGGATCACCGCGCCAATCTAGGTTCATCTGTTTACACAAGGATTGGGGCCGCCAAGTTTCAGCAGTCTCGGAATTATGGAGTGGTAGATTCATCCACTGCGGGGAAAAACCCACCGCCGGGCGAGAAACTGGTGGTCTCTTTCCGGTCCTTTCTGGAATCTGTCGCCCAAGCGGCACCAGGCCCGACCCCAGTGCTCGTCTCCGTTCTGCGGAGGGCGCCCATGGAAGGCGCCACCGTCGGCATTCGTTAGGGCAGCGCCACACAGGTTAGGTGCTAGGAGAATTGGTGCCAGACACCTCTACTCGTCGTCGCTTTCGTCACCCGGCAAAAAAATGCTTCCGTGGAACGAGCCGGAGGTGAACCCTGCCAAGCTTGAGGGTGGTACGATTACGAAGCGCTCCACGGTAAAGCTCCCTTTGGCTCCCGCGAATTGACCCGTACCACCTGTAATGGTGTTAATTTCCGATATGCTCCCAACATGGGGTGTTGACTTCAGCAGCTCAAACTGGCCGGAAACTGTCGTAAAGATGGTGTCTCCATTGTCTGCTTTCAACTGAGCAGACCCCGTTCCAGTTCCATTGGTTAGGTCTACCGTAAGCTGCTAGTTGAATGATATGTGACCAATATGGGTGGCAATTCCCATGGTTTGGCCGTCGGCCGATTGTGTGGACCCTTGGACCGTGTCGATTTCGTTTCCTTGTATGAATCCTTTAAAATGCACTTGTTCCTCGGCGGTCGCCGGGACAGCAAGCGTCACTATCAGAATCATCGTCGCCGCCGGCAAATAGACTTTGGATCTGCCTGCTACTAAAGCGCATACTTTGCGAATGCGATTGTGAAATCGGTCGAGGTTCACTTCATCAGCGGTTACCCTACCGTTTACATCCGTTCTGTCAGCCACATGGATGGTGGCGCGATTATGCACTGCATGTTGCATATTTAACTCCTTCTGGTTGGCCTTGGCCAAGCATCTAGGCATGGACGCCAACAGCATACGCCTCAGCCTACCGACTTGGTGGGAGACAGTTTTCACTTTGGTGGTTTGTACGAAGCAGTTGTTCTTTTTTCACGTATTCGTACGTGAAACACGAACGCCTGCCTTCATCTGCAGGGCAGTGCAGATTAATATCGAACGCCTTGTAAGTGACCCCCATGGCACCGCGTCCCAACTGGACCGGTTTCCCGTCTTCACCCGTCGCTAGCTCGTAGTGGTCAAATCTTTTCGATGGCTGGTCCGGTGTCGCCTTGGCCGCTTCCTCGAAAGAAGACTCGCCGGATTCCGCAAGGCCAGGGGCAGCCTTGTGAAGCATGCATACCGGACAAAACTCGCTCTCGCTCGTTGCAGAGAATTTGGCGCCACAGACTACACAAGTACGTATTTCATGCTGCTTCATTTAGAGCGCCGTGTTCATGGTATTACCCTGCCTTCGGCTGCGATCAAAGCTTCGCAAAGTTCGTGAGTTTCCGTGTCCACATCAGCGGGGTCTGAAAGCGTGCGGCCAATCTCCTCACGGACGGTTGCTGCGTATTGTTTCCGCAGCCGATGGATCCGGGTCGTAAGCGAGCCAATGCTCACCCCTAGTTGGGCAGCCACCTCCTCATAGGTAGGAAGTCTCTTGGCGTTCATGGGGTCT
>DASZHC010000163.1:0-3678 GCA_035938215.1 Chthoniobacterales bacterium | reverse complement strand
TGACATCCTTGATTTTTCAAAAATCGAGTCAGGAAGGATGGAACTCGAAAGCCGTTCGTTTAACGTGCGGAATTGCGTCGAAGAAGCGCTCGATCTTTTTGCCTCCCAGATTCGGATCAAAGGTCTTGAAGCTGTTTATCTCGTCGCCCCTGAGGTTCCGCCTCACCTAACCGGCGATCCTATGCGCCTGCGACAGATTTTGGTCAACCTGATCGGCAATGCCATTAAATTCACGTCTCAGGGTGAAATCGTTGTCAACGTTGAATGCAAAGGCCAGAAGGAAAAGGGCTACGAACTTCTGTTTTCCGTGAGCGACACGGGTATTGGTATCTCCAAGGAGGGAATTGAGAAGCTTTTCAAAGCATTTCAGCAAGTCGATACCTCCACCACTCGCCGTTACGGAGGGACTGGACTCGGGCTTGTTATCAGCAAACGTTTGGCTGAATTTATGGGGGGAACGATCTGGTTGGAAAGCGAGCTGGGCTCCGGGTCAATTTTCTATTTCTCCGTGACCTTGAAGGCTTCCGCAGTGGCTGTTCCCGACCATCAGTCACCCGAATCCCACGTCCTGTTATCCCACAGCGTTCTAATCGTGGACGATAATGTCACCAATAGGCGCGTGCTGGAGATTCAATTGGAAAATTGGGGAATGAAACCCGTCTCCGCTTCGAGTGGTGCCGAGGGGCTGAGAAAAATGGCTGAACAAAACTTTGACGTTCTTTTGATCGATTTCCAAATGCCGGAAATGGATGGCGTCACGATGGCGCGAGAGATTCGCAAGGGGAAACAAACACCTCTCATCCTTCTTTCGTCATCAGGGGCGATTATCGGAGGAGAAGACGCAAATCTCTTTGAGATCCAAATCTCCAAACCGATCAGGCGCTCCTCTCTGTTCAATGCTTTGCTGAAAATAATCGGGACAGCACCCTCGCAACCGCTGGAAATTGCCGATACAAAATCCGATAGCACCATGGCGACCAGACATTCGCTACGGATTCTGCTGGCTGAAGATAACTCCGTAAATCAGCAGGTTGGTTTGCTCATGCTTTCACGACTAGGATATCACGCAGATTTGGCGCGGGATGGTCAGCAGGTTCTGCATGCCGTCGAGAAGACCCAATACGATCTGATCCTTATGGACATTCAAATGCCCAACATGAATGGGATCGATGCGGCTCGTCTCATCCGGGAGAAGATGGACGGAAAATGCCCTGTTATTTTTGCGCTTACCGCAGAGGCTCTGGAGGGCGACAAAGAAAGATTCCTTGGACTCGGCTTTGACGGTTATCTGAGCAAGCCGCTGCAACTTCATACGCTTCAGCACACACTGAAGACGGTCAACCCGAGCACCAAACTAGACGCCTCAGAGGTATTAATAGGAAGTTAGTTATTACTAACTTTAGTAGGTACGGAAGCCTCTATGCTTCTCAAGGTGTGCCAAAGCGCCCGCGGCATTTGAGACTTTGCTTCACGCCGGGAGTCTTCCTCATCAGGCGCCCGTTGCAGCAAGGCGTCCAAGGGCGCCTTGCTGCAACCGGCGATAATCGCGCAAGAATCTCCGCACAGAAACTTTCCTCGTAAGTCCGTGCCGCTGAACGCACCACGCGGTCAATACGCTCCGCTGTGGGCGGCTCGAGATGCAGTTCGCGGCATCTGTCATAGACGGCGCTTTTGAGGCGTTCGGCGTTGCGCTCCCGCGGCAGGACTTGTTCGCACAACCAATGGCTGAGCGAGGTGGAGCGAATCCGCCTGTGACGGTCGCATCCATATGCTGCGCTCTGTCGTGGGAGTGCAACGCGCCTCAATTCGGAGTCATTGTATTTTTGACGCTGAAGGCGCGGCCACGGAAGTCCGGATCTTAAAATGAAACGCCAGTAATCCCAAGTGGAATACAGAGTAGTCGTTTGGGGAACTGGAGTGGTTTACGATGGAACCAAGCCGGAAGCACTGCGCCAATTTAATCTGTTTGTGCGTAATCAAAAAACGCAAAGTCCGAATCTGAGCGTAGATCGATTACGCTTTTCAAGAAATTTCGAAATTATTCGGGTGTCACCCTTCCTAACTCTTGGTCTGGCGTAGAATGGAATTCCCACCCATGATCGAAAACAAGAGCAATGTGCAACCGATACGGCGGTAGAATGCTGGTGAGAAATAAGACTAAGATTGATAAGGATTAAGACGACCCGCCACGCCTTTCCGCCGTCCCGTTTATTCTCACCGGTTTTCCCGCGAGGAATTGGTAAGCATCAATCGAGCCGACGCATACGGGACCTGCTTCATTGACTCCGTGTACTTTAATTAACCGGCCAACCCCTATTATTTCCTCCTCCTTAGGCGCCTGACAGGTAGCGACCATCGCGATTTCGCGGTCGTAATCGTTGAAACATATTCGAGTCAGCCGTTCGTGCACAACACGCTGCTCCAATTTTATGATGCCAAAGTACCGAAAATGGACGCTCTCTTCAGATAGAGTTCCATGGAATTTCACCATCAGCGGTTCGTCCTCAGGGCGGATCGGTCGAATGGTTAGGGGAGTTCCGTCGCGCAACTTCCACTGGGTGACATATTGCTCTGGGTACGGACGAATCGCGAGCCGTGGCAGCTGGCTTCCGCTAAGTTGCGGACCGTGCAGTACAATTCTCGCATCCAGGGCCAGGATTTGAGTGTGCGACGCCATAAGCGGGTTAACATCAATCTCCTTGATCCATCGCTGTTCGGCTACAAGCAGGCTAAAGCGGACGAGCAGCGTTTCAAGGTCTGCCAGATTTACCGGGGCTCGGCCATGGATCGCGCAAAATCGGTCTTCGATCCACTAAGGCTCTAGGAGGAATTGCCGCGTGGCGCGGTGCTGGTGTGCTCATGTTCGGAAGAGTGTAAATGTATCGCGCTAAGACTTCTACCCACTGCTTGGTGAAAACCCGCCATTTTTTGGCGCCTTGTAATTCACCACCAGCCGCCAGCCAGCCACTTCCTTTGCCTTGGCATGCCCCGAAGTGGGTTAAAGATTTTAGCCTTGGGCGAAGCCCTAGGAATCCGCGAAAAAGCCATCAAGCGCTGAAAGCGTTTCAGAAGAAACTCTGCTCGGCCACCGAGCGAGGTAAAAAGTTTATCGCAACCTTGGCGCCCGCCCGGGCGAGTTCGATTGCGATCGCCCGCCCGATTCCGTGCGAAGCGCCGGTGACCAGCGCAGTTTTTCCCTCCACTCTTCCCACGGGAGATTTCTCTCGCTTTGTCATAGTGTTCTGTTCGGTGGCTACGTTCATGGTGTTCCGAAAGGCGATCGGTACCGCCAATCGGCTTCCGTGGCCGCGTGGGCGGCGCGGCCATCAGGAATATCATTGTTATACCGGTTTGATTAAACTCCTGTCCACCAGTTAGGTGGCGGGGCGCCACCCCGCGTCGGCCCAGAGTTCGCCACTCACAGCGGCGTTCGTTAGCATAAAGCAAATGGCATCCGCGATTTCCTCCGGCTTGATCAGCCGTTTCAACTGCGTTTGCGGAAGCACTTTGGTCCCGATGTACTCTTCCCCGAGCGCTCGCACCATCGGGGTGTCGGTAAATCCCGGATGGATCACGCTGCAGCGGACCCCGTAATACATCGACTCGGCCATGAGAGTGGAAGCAGCTCCTTCCAAGCCTGCTTTGGTCGAGGAGTAGGAGATTTGTCCGACATTGCCG
>DASZHC010000162.1:0-9240 GCA_035938215.1 Chthoniobacterales bacterium | reverse complement strand
ATTCGAGTCAACAGTCGAATTCGCGCACGAGAAGTGCGGGTGATTCTCGGCACAACCAATGAACAGTTAGGTATCATGAAGCTGCAGGACGCCCTGCGAAGAGCTCAGTCTCTTGGGCTTGACCTCGTAGAAGTAGCGCCCACAGCCAATCCACCCGTTTGCAAAATCGTCGATTTCGGGAAATACCGCTATGATCTTTCCAAGCAGGATAAAGATCGGCGTTCGACGACTTCCAAACTCAAAGAAATCAAGTTCCGCGTGAACATCGATCCCCACGATTATATGATCAAGGTGCGTCACGCCGAGCAGTTCCTCGATAAAGGAAATAAGGTGAAATTCCAGCTCCAGTTTCGTGGCAGAGAAATGAGTCATAAGGAGCTGGGTGATCAATTGATGCATCGGCTCAAAGACGATTTGTCAACCATGGGTCAGGTCGAGATGGAACCGAAATTGATGGGAAAAAGCATCAACATGACGATGTCGCCTCTCCCGGTGAGCAAGCGGAAACGAAAATACACCGTCGAGAACGAAGAGCTTCCGCCCGAACCGCTGGAGGACCGCGAATAGCGCCACCGGTTCCTTATAGGTGCTGGTCTATTCGGCGACAGCAATTTCCTCGGTCACCTTGATCGTTCGTCCCTCAGGATCGAGAAAACTGGCGTAGACTCCGTCTATCCGCACGATGACCCCGCTTGCCTGGAGTCTCTCAAGCAGCGCTCGCCGATCGCTAGACGCAAGGTAAAGATGAAAATGACTCTCGAAATTTCCGTCTCCATCGCCGAAGGCTCGAAAGCAAATTGGGACGGACCCAAATAATAGGTCGCAATACCGATGTTCACGTTCGCTGGCGACCTGGCCTCCCAGCACGTTCACGTAGAAATTCCGGATCTCTTTCCATCGTTTCGTGAAAACCGTGACAGAATAGCAGCGCGGGTATCGTAACCGCGACTTTCCAACCCTACGCTCCAAACCCATATCAAACTCGCAAATTCAACCGTTAAGGGATCCTTGAAACTCGCTACCTAAATCGGCACCCGGGCGCAACGCCATAGTTGACAATACCTCTTACAATTTCGTACCAGCGCGATCATTTGGATCCGGCGAGTCAAGAAGCTGAAAATAGGCAAGTCGAGTACAAGGCCAGAACGGTAGCTAACGCGCTTGACAGCTCGTCCACGGGGATGTACTGATTGCATCCCGCAATTTCCCGAGGCGTCGCTATGGCCGTTACTGAAATCATTTTGAAAGAAAGTGTCCCCGGTCTAGGGGCGGAAGCTGACATCGTTAAAGTCCGCAAGGGTTACGCACGGAATTTTCTGATTCCTTCTGGCAAAGCCTACGAGGTCACTCCTGCAAATCTCAAACGCCTGAATCAGTTGAAGAGCAAGCGGGCGGAAAGGGAAGCTCGTGAACTGAACGAAGCGGAAGAATTCGCCCGCAAAATCAACAAAATAAAGCTGGAATTCATTCTGGAGACGGGTGAAACCGGCAAAGCATTCGGCTCGGTAACGTCGAAGGATATCGAGGATAAGCTTCGGGACGATTTTGGGATTGCGGTCGACCGCCACAAAATTGAACTGGATCGCCCAATAAAAGAAAGCGGCGAAAGACAAGTTTCAATCAAGCTGCATCACCAGGTCGCGGCCACGTTAAAGGTCGAGATCAAATCTTCTGCGCCTCCCGCTCCTGCGCCACAAGAGGTGGAACCGGCCGAGGCAAAGACAAAAACAAGGCGAAGGCCGAAGTCCGCAACCTGACACTTAATGGCGAATGGTTCTCAAGGTTTGATGAAACCTGCTGAGAACCCCTTAGGCAGCGAGGGGCCAGACAAAGGTGCGGGGAAACCGGCGAGGCCGACTTATTCCCAGGGTTTTAACAATTTATCCACCGGCAAGGAAGTTCCCCGGTCGCTTCCATCAAGTGAAGACGGTGAGAAGGGCGTTCTCTGTTCGCTCCTGCTCTCTCCTCGAGAAGTCGCCGATATTTGCGTTCTCTCCCTTAATCCCGACGCATTTTATATTCCGGCTCACCGGACCATCTATAGCCTGGTTTTAGAGTTCGGCGACAAAAGCAAGCCGATCGAATTTGTCTCACTGAAACAGGCGCTCAAAGATCGTAACCAACTCGAGGAGATCGGCGGTCCGGAATACCTGAGCGCGTTGTATTCGTTTGTTCCCACCGCTGCAAATGCCGACTATTACATAGAGATCGTACGCGAGAAGTACATATTGCGGCGGCTCATCATCGCCTGCAATAAACTCTCGAATCAATGTTACGACTCGCAGGAAGACATTGAGCCTCTGCTTGATGATGCGGAAAAGGAAATCTTCGCGATAACCGGAGAGCATGTGAATACGGAGATCGTCGCCACAAAAGACCTTGTAATGGCAGCAATCGAGCAGATCGAAAAACTCTACGAAAATCGAGGTTCTGTTACCGGTATTCCTACCGGATTTGTCGAACTCGACAGAATGACCAGCGGACTGCATCCGGCAGAAATGGTTGTTATCGCCGCTCGTCCGAGCATGGGAAAGACGGCTCTTGCAATGAATATCGCGGAGCATGTCGCGATGAATGTCGGAAAGCCGGTCGCGGTTTTCAGCCTTGAGATGAGCAGTCAGCAACTGGTCCAGAGACTTCTATGCTCGCGCGCGAAGGTGGATCTTCAACGAGTTCGCAACGGTTTTCTCTCAGAGCGCGACTTTCCGAGTTTGACAGCTGCCGCTGCAAAGCTTGCTGCGGCGAAAATGTTCATCGACGATACTCCCGGACTTTCGATTATGGAACTGCGTGCGAAGGCGCGGCGCATGAAGTCGCAGTACGATGTCCGGCTTATCGTGATCGACTATCTTCAGCTGCTCCGTTCCACGAGTCGGCGGGCACAGGATAACCGGCAGTTGGAGATATCCGAAATATCGGGAGGGATCAAGGCCCTTGCCAAGGAGCTGGATTTGCCGATCATCGTGGTTGCCCAGTTGAACCGCCAGCCGGACACACGGGCAAAAGAGGGCGGCCGTCCTCGTCTGAGCGACCTTCGCGAATCGGGCTCAATCGAGCAGGACGCCGATGTCGTTGGACTCCTTGTTCGGCCCGAATACTACGAGACCGATGACGATGCCAAGCAGGAAAAGGCTGGCGAAGCCGAGTTGATCGTTGCAAAGCAGCGCAATGGCCCGACGGGGGACGTCCCGCTGATTTTCCTTAAGGAATATACTCGTTTCGAGAGCCGCGCTCGCGGAGAGCGGTAGGAATTAGCCGACAGGTAGGGATTGGGCGGATCTCCGAGCCGGCCGTCTTGGGCGGGCAGCTCGGAGATCCGCCCCTAGCGTGGGTTACGCATCGCGCCGACCTATTTCGAGTTCCTTGCACAGGTCAGCGTTCCTTAAAAACTTCGGCTTGTATTTTTCTGCGGCCTGCCCACTATATCTTGTGGTCGATATATCGACCATTCATCAATCATGCGGTGCCCAAAATGCGGTAACCTTGAAGACAAGGTCATCGACTCTCGTTCAGCAAAAACCGGCGCGGCAATTCGACGGCGCCGAGAATGTTTGGCGTGTCTCCATCGATTCACCACCTACGAGGAAATAGAGCGTCGCGACCTGCGCGTGATCAAGCGGGACGGGCGCCACGAGCCCTTCGACCGGCAAAAGCTTTTGGGCGGGATGGTCAAGGCGTGCGAAAAACGTCCAGTTAGCTACGACGCGCTGGAGCGCGCAGTGGAGGATATTATTCAGGAGCTGGAGCAGAGCTTCGATCACGAAGTCCAGACAAGCGCCATCGGAATCCGCGTCATGGAACGACTACATTCTATGGACGATGTTGCGTATATCCGCTATGCGTCAGTGTATCGACAGTTTCAGGACATCGGTGAATTCATTAACGAGATCGAGTCGCTGGGTCGCAAGATAAAGCGCAACGCTCTGCAGCAGGACCTGTTTGTGCCGTGATTGCGTTTCGCGACTGTTTGCCGCTCCTTCGACAAGCTGGAAATGACCATTCAGCGATTCGGCAGGATTGGCTTTGCTTTTGCCTTCGGCGCGCTGCCAAAAAGAGTGGTTACGACCGTTGGTGGCTGGCTGAACACGTGGCTTCCAGCATCATATGTTTCCTTGGAAGAACATATCCAAATAATGTTATCACAGTTAAACAATTGCATCGCATTGTTTTGTCCGTTCTTGAGGCAGTAGGTTATGCCGAGCTAGCTCTGCATTTTCAAATGCTCGACCTCCCCTTTGAACTTTCTCTGAGCAATCTTGCCCAAGAAGCCGGTCCAGGCTACGAGCTTGCCTTCTTTACGCTGCTCAAAGAGCGCGTTCGACCTGCGCTATCAAACCGGGCTTCAAATCTCGATTTCTATGGTCTGCAGTCCTGCGTATTAAAGCTTCAGTCAGCGAGGATATGGAGTCGACGTTGTTCGGAGTTACAAACTGAAATCGTCGAATTTCTGCGCGCGCAGTTGCTGCACGCCGATTTGCAAACTGACATACTTCTGACTATCCGATGACCCTGTTCGAAAAAATCATGGCCCGGGAGATTCCGGCTAGCATTATCGAGGAAAACGATGCGCTAATCGTTTTTCATGACAACAATCCGCAGGCACCCACACATGTATTAGTAGTCCCCAAGAAGCCGATTCCCAGGATCACGGCGGCCGGTCCGGAAGACGCGGAGTTGCTTGGCCGCCTCTTATTGGCGGCACAGGAAATTGCTAAAAAACTTAGAGTTGCCGACTCGGGGTTCCGGATCGTTATCAACAATGGAAGTCACGGCGGAGAAACTGTTCCCCATCTTCATCTCCACGTTTTAGGCGGGCGCCCGTTTCGGTGGCCTCCAGGGTGAAGATTTTGCCCCACCAATGTCGTTTAGGCGAAGCTCCCATCCCCATGAAACAAGGGCGGATGACCGCCGACGTGAATGCTGACTTCCAATCAAGGCCTGTCATTATCACACGCACGGCTTAGCCTCCTGGGTTTGTGGTCTTTATCGGGTCTGGGGCATGAGCCTTAAATCCCGAACACCGCAGGGCAAATCCAAAAATCTGGTCCAAAGAACTATTCGCGGAGCACGACGCCAAGTCGCTTCACAAGTTGTAATTTCAGCCGTCCGTGCGCCTCGTTTACTTCTTCCTGCGTCAAAGTTCGGTCGCTTGCTCGATAAGTCAAACTGCAGGCCATTGATTTTCTGCCGAGGGGCACCTTTTCACCAGTTACGTCGATGAACAGATCGAACAGAGAAATTCCCTTTAGCAGAGGCTCCCGGCTAGCGCTCAACGTCTCGACGACCGCCCTATATTTGAGCTCCTTTTGGGCGAGAAAAGCGACATCGCGCGTCACCGGCGGAAATCGATCCAGCGCTTTATAAGTAACTTTTCGTTTTGACTCATGTATCGGAAGCCCGATCTCGGCCAGGAATATGGGATCTCGCCCCCCAAGTTCTTTCGCCAGACCGGGACGAATTTGGCCTATCTTGCCAAGCGCCCGCCCCTGGCTATCGAGAACGTGGCACACAAGTGGAGCAAAAAGCGTTGGTTCGTCTCGCCCCAAAACAAGTTCAGCGCGCGTCGCCGTTTCCAAAATTCCTTTAAGATCGAACAGGTCGAACCTAGCAGAGGCCTGGTTCCAGCTTTTCGATTGGCGCTCTCCCGAGACAACAAGCGCAAGCTTCAAAGACTCTTCTTCAGCCCCCGCGCGAAAGACTCGCCCAATCTCGAAAAGAGCAACGCCAGTTGCCCCTCGATTGAAATTGCGTTCCGCAGCTCGAACCAGCCCAGAGAGCAACGAAGGTCTCAAAATCCCCTGGTCCGCGGACAGCGGATTTCGCAAGGTCAAGACCTCAGGCTTTGGCTCCAGCAAATACTCGAGCGCGCGCTCGTCCACAAGGGTCAAGCTTCGCGCCTCGAAAAGTCCTAATCCAACCAGGCGCTGCCGCAGCTGCATTAAATCATCGTGAACACGATCCGCATCTGAACTCTCCGTGGCGGCACCAAATACCCGGGAGGGGATCTTCTGAACTCCGGCCAGCCGGCAGACCTCTTCAATCAGGTCGACTTCTCGGAATAGGTCTTGCCTGAAGCTGGGAATATCCCAGCGATTTTCACCTATCGATCTGAGTCCAAGCCGGTTAAGCAGTTCGGCGGTATTAGGAACTTCCATCCCGAGCAGAGCGGAGCATCTTTCAGGGCGCATCTCCACCGTATGGCTCAGGTCGGGGGTTGCGCCGCCAACAACGATTTGCTCATCAGCAGTCCCACCAGCGACTTCGAGAAGCAGGTCTGTTGCCAGCGCGGACGCGAACAGCACCGTTTGCGGATCCACTCCACGTTCAAAGCGAAAACTTGAATCGGAAATCAGGCCTAAACGGCGGCTCGTTCGACGAACGCAAACCGGGTCGAAATAGGCGGCCTCCAGGAGCAGATCTTGCGTCGTCGCCGCGACACCGCTCTCTTCACCACCCATGACCCCTGCGATGGCCAAAGCTTTTGCGCTGTCGGCAATAACAAGGTCGTTGGGCTCAAGCGCATATTCCCTTCCGTCGAGCGCTACCAACTTTTCTTGAGGAATCGCACATCTGACCACAATGCCCGTCTTAATTTTGTGGTTGTCAAAGACATGCAGAGGTTGACCAATGTCCATCATGACGTAGTTGGTCACGTCGACCACATTGTTAATCGAGCGTATCCCGACCGACTCCAGGCGCTGCTTAAGCCAGCCAGGACTCGGTCCCACGCGTACACCCCGAATAATCCGGGCTGAATAGTAAGGACAGCTGCCCGGCGCATCGACACGAACAAGGTTCACATCCTCCCGAGGTTGATCGATCTTCGTGCCGATCAGGGGCAACTGAGGAGCGGGCAAAACAAGCAAAGCGGCAAGCTCACGAGCAATCCCAAAATGACTTAGCAGATCCGGCCGATTTGGCGTTGCCTCTATCTCCAGAATAGTGTCGGGCGGAAATACCTGCACCAGCGGAACGCCTACCGGAGTATCACGCGGCAAGATGAGCAAGCCTGCCGAATCCTCTGCGATGTTCAGTTCCTTCGCGCTGCAAAGCATCCCCTCCGATTCCACACCTCGCAATTTTGTGGTGCTGATCTTGGCGCCATTGGGTAAAACCGCGCCCGGCAAAGCGAGAGGAACTTTGTCCCCCGCCTGAAAATTTTTGGCGCCACAAACAATCTGACGAATCGGGCTCGCGCCGTCATTAACTCGGCAAATACTCAGCCGATCCGCGTTCGGATGGGGCGCGAACGACTCGATCCGGGCAACCACCACATTGTCAAAGTTCGCAGCTCTAGCCTCGACACCCTCAACCTCCACGCCCGCGAACGTAAGGCTTTCGATAATCGCGTCTGCGGAATCGGTCGTAGACAAGAAATCTTTCAGCCAATTCAATGACAACTTCATTAGACGAATTGCGCTAAAAACCGTTGATCGCTCTCGATCAGGAGGCGAATATCGGGCAGACTGAAAAGCGGCATCGCTAGTCTCTCCAGACCCATGCCGAATGCGAATCCCGTCCAATTCTCCGGGTCATAAGCTTGATCACCGCGCCGCTCGTTGACAGATTCAAAAACGGCGGGATTGACCATTCCACATCCCAAAAGTTCCATCCATGCCCCGCTCTTAATTCCCGGCATGCGAATGTCCATCTCAAAACTCGGCTCGGTAAAGGGAAAGAAATGCGGACGCAACCGAGTCTCGACCTCGTTCCCGAACAGTTCGCGAACAAAATACTCCAGGGTCCCTTTCAAATCAGCGACACTCACGTTGCGATCTATATAGAGCCCTTCCACCTGGTTGAACTGGCTTAGGTGTGTAGCGTCGATTTCGTCGCGGCGGTACGCGGCTCCGGGCCCTATCACCCGAACCGGAGGCTTTGTCGCGATCATCGTGCGGATCTGCACACTGGATGTGTGCGTTCTGAGCAGTCTTCCGTCGACCAGATAGAAAGTATCTGAATCGTTGCGAGCGGGATGATTTGCGGGCGTGTTCAGAGCGTCGAAACAATACCATTCGGTCTCCACATCCGGCCCGTCGGCCAAAGCAAACCCAAGCCGGCGGAGGGTTTGCACGGCGCGGTCTTGCAGAAGCGTCAGCGGATGCATGCTTCCCACCCGGAACGGCGTCCCGGGTAAGGTCTCGTCAATTCCAAGCAGAGCCTCCGCTTCGGCACTCGTTTCCAAGGCCTCCAGACGCTCGTCCAGTGCGCGCGCGACTGAATTGCGCAGCTCGTTCAGTTGTTTGCCGATCCGAGGCCGATCCTCCTTCGGCAGATTGCGCATGTTTTCGCTTAATCGCGAAATAGCGCCGCTCTTTCCTAAAAACCTGACGCGCAGATTTTCCAGGTCAATCCTGGTTCGACCTTCCTGAATTTCGGCGAGCACCGCATCCCTTAACACTTGAAGTTCCGAGTCCATCCGAAGATTCTCGAAAAAAATCCAAAGCCGCGCTACCTTCCCGCGCGAGGCCGACTTGCTTTGTGTCAGGCTGCCTTCTTTTGATCCAATGCCCGCACGGCTTTGTCCACAATTGCATTGAACGCCACGGAATCGTTCACAGCAAGCTCAGCAAGCATTCGGCGATCGATTTCGATTTGAGCGGCTGCCAAGCCCTCAATGAACCGGCTATAAGTCGTGCCAAGCTGCCGGCAAGCCGCATTAATTCGCAGGATCCAAAGATTGCGAAAATTGCGTTTGCGCGTCTTGCGATCCCGATACGCCCAATACTGCGCCTTCATCGTGGCGTCTTTTGCGTAACGAAAGAGTTTGGATCGGCGACCCCGATATCCTTTTGCCTTATCGAGAATTCTCTTTCTGCGTTCTCGACTTGCGCGCGCGTTTGTCGCTCTGGGCATTCATCTCATCCCGCCGTGGCGGGACCCTCACCGACAGGTAGTTGATTCAAATTCTGTCCTCCGACCTCACCTGTCGCGTCAATCCCGCGTAGGCGGGATAGGAGGAGGACCATGAACGAAGCTTAGTTAAACGGCAGATTTTCCTTTATCCGCGCCTCATCTGTTTTGTCTGTGATCTCGTTCTTTGCGAGTTGGCGTTTGCGCTTCGCGTTCTTTGACTGCAGCAAGTGGCGGCGGCCAGCCTGGGCACGCAACACTTTACCGGTCGCAGTCACTCTAAAGCGTTTCGCAACGGCTTTCTTCGTTTTGCGTCTCGCAATCGGTTTTGGCATAAGAAGCCCGGAATGTATCCCCGCGGTATCGATTGGCAACCGGAATTTTTCG
>DASZHC010000161.1:0-7799 GCA_035938215.1 Chthoniobacterales bacterium | reverse complement strand
TATCGCCTCCACCGCCCGAAAAGCCGCCCCCACCGTCGCCGCCTCCGCCGCCACCAGAAGATCCGCCACCACCACCGCCTAGCCCTCCTCCGCCAATCCACCAGGTACCACCCGGCCCTCGAGTTCTGGAAGTATACACCGTTCCACGACGGGCAGCTCGAATCCAGAAGATGCCGATAAGTGCCATTGCTGCCAGAAAGATGGCCAAATCCAAAAAGCTATCCTCGCCATGCCGCATCTGAGCCCGAGTCTCCGCGACCGTTCGACCATTGCCGGTGTATTCACCGCGGGTCGCGGCGATCATCGCATTGACGCCTGCGATCAACCCTCCGTCGAAATCACCGATCTGAAATCGCGGTGCAATCTGATCGGAAATAATCCTTTTGCAGATAGCATCGGGCAGCGCGCCCTCAAGGCCGTAACCGGTCTGTATCCGCAGTTTTCTATCCTTTACAAACATGAACAGAATCGCGCCGTTGCTGCGACTCTGCTGCCCCGGCTTCCAGGCTCTGAAGGCATCCTGGGCGAAGTCTTCAACCGTAGAATCCCGCGGTAGACTGGGATAAATGACGACCAGAATCTGATTCGACGTTTGGCGCTCGAAGTCGGCAAGCTGCTGATTCAGCCTTTGCGCTGTATCCGGACGCACCAGCCCGGCATAGTCATTGAAATAACGCGTCGGTTTGGGCGGAATTTCAGCCGCCATCGACCGGAGCAGCACCAACGCGAAAACGGCAAGAAAAGCGGCACCGGCAAACAGGCGTCGCGGGGCCGAATTCCACCCGCCGGTGGTTCGACGCCTGGATGCTGCAAAAGCTTGGATGAAATCCACAGAGCGAATCTAAGCTCTCAAAGGCGTCAGTGCCAGCACTGCTCCTATTTAGGACTTGGGCCGAACGAGGGGAAGTTTACTGTCGGCGCGGCTTCAGCACCTGCCACACTTTGAAAATACGGTTTGGGCAGAAATCCAAACCACCCGGCGTAAATCACCGTGGGAAATGAACGGACCTGAGCATTGTAACGCTGGACGGTGTTATTGAAATCGCGTCGCGCGACAGCTATCCGATTTTCGGTTCCTTCGATTTGGGCCTGCAGATCGCGAAAATTGTTATTCGCCTTGAGCTCTGGATATCTCTCACTGACAGCAAGCAAGCGGCCAAGAGTCCCCGAAAGCGCGTTCTGAGCCTGCTCGAATTGGCGAAGCTTCTCAGGGTCAGTTGGGGCCTTGGAAGGATCGATCGTCACTTTTGTGGCATTCGCCCTAGCATTCACGACGTCCGTCAGCGTCGATTTTTCGAAATTTGCGGCTCCCTCGACTGTTCGCACCAGGTTCGGTATCAGGTCGGCGCGACGTTGGTACTGCGTCTGAACCTGCGCCCAGGAGGCATCGACCGTTGTCGAAGACTGCACTAGGCTATTGTAGCCGCCTGCTATCGCACCGCCGAAAACAACGAGAGCCAGAATGATTATGCCCAGGCATCCGCAACCTAAAACGAAGGCTTTGTTCATGATTTAGAAGTTTACTCAATTCACCAGCAAGCGAAAAAAAGCTGCCGGCTCGGCCATAGCCTCTTCCGGCTTCCCGGCTCGCAAATCGTTGCCAAAACCAGGTGCTTACGCAAACGAAAACTCGTCCAAAGGAATTTTGCTTCGTCAATTGACGGTCCCGGAAACCCCGGCTACTATTTACCCCTCGTACGAACAAGCATTTTTGGATTTAGAGGACTTTTATGCCCGAAGTTATTGTAAGAAAAGGCGAGCCGATCGACAGGGCTCTGAAGCGCTTGAAGAACAAGCTGGACGCCGAAGGAATCATGGAAGAAGTGCGTCGCTTGCGTGCTTTCGAAACGCCTTCCCAAAAACTGCGGCGGAAAGCAAAATTAGCGGCTAAGCGGGGCAAACTGAAGTTCCGATTCAATCCTTAAGTTTCTTTAAGCAAGCTGCTCACAACGCTCCGCCCCACGGCGGAGTTTTTTTTTGCAGCACCCTTTTTCCCGGGTTCCCGCCGGGCTTTTCCTCCCCGGGGTCATGCTTGGAAAAACTTCAGGATGGCTTCGATCAGGCCTTCCATATCGTAGCGAGATGCTTCGATATCAACGCTCAGACCGTGTTTACGCATCGTTTCCGAAGTAATCGGTCCTATGCTTGCCGTTCTGGCATTTGCCGGCCACGGAAACTTCAGCGCCAGGAAATTTTCGACAGTTGAAGAACTCGTGAAGGTCACCAGGTCTGCTCCTTCGCTCCTGAATCTTTCCATCGCCCCGGTTACATCATTCGTTTCCGGCACCGTTCGATAAGCAATCGCTTCGTCGACAATGGCGCCGAGTTCGGAGAGGCTCCTGGGCAGGACATCGCGAGCGCCTTCCGCTCGCGCCAGCAAAAATTTCAGGTTTTCGACGCTTCCGAACTCTTTCAGGCCGGAAATGATCCCCTCGGCTATAAAATCATTGGGCTTAAGGTCAACGGAGAGATGGAACTCCTTGATTCGCTGCGCTGTGGCCGGACCTATTGCGGCAATCCTCACATTCCCTATGTGTCGCGCATCGTCGTAAAGCTTGTAGAACATGTCGAAAAACGCGTCGACACCGTTCGGGCTGGTGAACACGAGCCAATCGTATTGATAAGCATCGCGCACCAGCTCCGCAAACTCTCGAAGATTGGTCGGCGGCTCGATTCGAATCGTCGGAAGCTCATAGACGTCCGCACCCAGCGACCGAAGCTTTGCGCTCAGAGCGCCTGCTTGCTTACGGGTTCGAGTCACCACGATCCGCTTCCCAAAGAGCGGCCGCGCTTCGAACCAGCTTAGCGCAGGGCGCAAATCGACAACCGAACCAAAGACCGCCACTGCAGGCGGCTGAAAACCGTCCGCTGCGGCAACAATGGAACCCAGCTCGCCGGTCACGGTTTCCTGCCGTCCCGTTGTGCCCCAGCGAATCAAAGCGACCGGCATATGGACATCGGCGCCGTTTTGCACAAGTTCGAAAACGATTTCATCCAGTCGTTGCGTTCCCATGAGCATCACCCAAGTCCCTTTGAGTTCGACCAGCGCCTTGAAATTAATCGAGCCAGTTTCCTTTGTGGGGTCCTCGTGTCCCGTAAAGACTGTAAATGCAGAAGTCGCATTGCGATGGGTCAATGGAATTCCAGCGTAGGCGGGAACCGCGACCGCTGAAGTCACCCCAGGAACGACCTCAAAGGTCAAACCCGAGGCAGCCAGTGCTTCTGCTTCTTCACCTCCTCTTCCAAAGACAAATGGATCGCCGCCTTTGAGACGCACAACTCGCTTTCCCTCCCGAGCTTTATTGACAAGTAACAGATTGATTTCCTCCTGACCCAAGGTATGCCGGCCCGCCTTTTTCCCGGCATAAATGAGTTCAGCATCAGGCGGAGCCCATTTCAAAATTTCGGGATTGCAAAGGTAATCGTACACAACCACCTGCGCTTGTTCGACGACCTCTTTCGCGTGCAATGTGAGCAGTCCGATATCACCGGGACCGGCTCCAACAAGGCTGCAAAAACCTTTATTTTCCTTGCCCATAGATTCTTTGGAGGAGAGCTTTGGCAGCCTCCCTTGGGTTCATGAATACACCCGATACAAAGCCCAGGATCGGGTCTCCCTGGTCACGGAAGAGCATCGCTTCCATCGAAAATTTCTTGTTTTCCAGCCGGGTGCGCACCCCAAGCGGCAACTGGCAGCCTCCGCCAAGCATGCGAAGTAATTCGCGTTCGGCTTGCACGCAAAACCATGTTCTCGCATCGTTTACATGGACGAGCAGATCCTTCAAACGCGTGTCGTCTGACCTTACCTGCAGGCCGATTGCCCCCTGACCAACGGCCGGCAACAGTTCGTTGAGGTCCGATACAAACAACGGCTGAGGCTCAGCATCGATATAACCCTGTTCCAACCGGTAGCCGAGACGCTCCAGACCCGCTTTTGCAAGCACGATGGCGTTCCACGAACTCTCCTGAACAAGTCTTGAGATCCGTGTTGGCACGTTCCCGCGGATGTCCACGATTTGCAGATCAGGACGAACATACAAAATTTGGCGCGTACGCCGCAGGCTGCTCGTGGCGACGATTCCGGATTCAGGGAGCTCTCGCAGAGATTTTGCGGATTTGGAAATCAAGACATCGCCCGGATCGTGTCTTGGCAAACTCGCCGCTAACTCGAGTCCCTCCGGCAACATTGTCGGCAGGTCTTTCAGCGAGTGAACCGCGACGTCGATCTCTCTCCGCTGCAGGGCTTCTTCCAGTTCCTTTGTGAACAGCCCTTGGTCAATTCTCGGGCCGGACCGAGTCAACCGGATATCCAGCCGTTGATCCCCGGTCGTTTTGATGATTTGTGTCATCACCTCGGGTCTTTCGGGAAGCTGCCCAATTGCCTGTCTCACTATTTCGGCTTGCGCAAGCGCCAGGCGACTGCCACGGGTACCTAGAACTATCGTCATTACGTACGCGGCAACTCAATGGCCGCAGGAGGAATCGCCGTTTGCGCGGCTCGATTCAGCCAGGTTTCGAAATCCCGGACATGTTTCTCGATCAGACCATCACACGCATCCGCTTCTTTCTTTCGCGCATCGAGCTTTCGCTCAGCGATCACCTGTAAAGAATCCAAATCATAGACGAAGACGCCATCAAGATAATGAACAGCAGGTTCAACATCGCGCGGAATCGCAAGATCGATAATGAAGAGCGGACGGTCCCGCCGTGTTCTCAAAATTGGCTCAAGTTTTTCTTTCGTCAAAATCGCGTGCGGAGCTGCGGTGGAAGTGACCAGGATATCAAGGTCCTGAAATTCCCCCTCCCAATCATCGAAGCGTAACGCGCGGCCTTCCATCGCCTCCGCCAGGGCCACCGCACGACTATGAGAACGGTTGGAAACAAAGATTTGCCGGGCACCCCGGGAATGAAAACCCCGGGCGGTTTTCTCGCTTGTGTCGCCGGCTCCGAGGATCATTATCTTGCAGCCGGAAAGCTCACCGAAGATCTGGTGTGCGAGGTCGACGGCGACAGACCCGACAGATATGCTGCCGCGAGTAATCGCTGTCGTCGATCGGACGTGTTTCCCTACGTGAAACGCCTTCTGAAAAAGTCTGTTTAAGATTTTCCCCGTCGTTCCAAACTTTGCCGCGGTCTCGTAGGCGCGCTTGACCTGTCCGAATATCTCGGTTTCACCGATCACCATCGATTCCAAACCTGAGGCCACGCGAAAGAGATGCCTGACCGTTGGGATCGCAGCCAACCGAAAGAGATGTTCGAGATCGCCGACTCCCGAAGTTCCATAGAAATCCTGAATGAACGGCTCGATATCAAGCTGAGCGTCCTGACTAACAAGGTAAAATTCCGTCCGGTTACAGGTGGACAACAGCACGCCCTCATTGACGCTTGACATCTGAGCCAACCGGTTCAGCGAGTCCACCAACGCCGAGTCGGGAATGGCGAATCGTTCACGAACTTCGACATTCGCCGTCTGATGACTGATGCCGAAACAGAAGATATTCATTTAGAAGGAGGGCCGCTCGGAAATAAATCGAATGCCCCAAAATGTCCCCAATAACAAGCTAAACGCGACGATCGACAGAGTAGCTACCCATTTAGCGGCCATCGCATGGCGGACCCGAGCAATCAGAATGCCTCCGTAGACGCACCATACGAGGATAGACCACGTCGCCTGGACCCAGTTAATCCGAGCCCCGATTAGAAATCCTGTTCCGAGACCGATCGTAAGCAGTGCGAAGCCGAGCAACAAGAGGCGTGAATTTGCAATCGACAAAGCGGTGATCGGCGGGAGGCGAAAGAATATTGAACCTGGCTGCCGGGTTTTCAACTGGCTTTCCTGAAACAGATACATCACGCCGGCGACGCAAGCCAAGGCGAATGCTCCGCACGCAACCATCGAAAATGATGTGTGCGCCTCAAGCCAGGGATTGACCTTTATCTTCGCGGAAATTGTATCCGCCGGGGGCATGAGTATCGCGACGATTGAAAGCGCGGAAGCGACGGGGGCGGTAAATGCACCCATCAATGAAAGGCGATAAGCAGGACCAATAACCAAATAGATCAGGACCATTGACCAGGTCATGAAAACAATCACTTCAAAGCGATTTGTGATCGGGCAACGACCAATCTCCTGCCCGCGAACAACCAGATAAATCGTTTGAAACAGGAACCCGGCGCAGATCGCAAAAAATGTGTTGCGTGGCATCAGAAACTTGCCGGTAGCCAGTGAATAGACTGAATAGCCGAAGCCGAGAAGAAAACAAACCAAGGCGAAAACGACCCAAACACGATCCGACCAGCTCATATCTGAAACAAAACCGAACCTCTGCGAACACCGCCTGCCGTCAACTAATTTGTACAGAGCTAAATCCGAAAGAATCATCGCACGGAGGTCACGCAGGTTCCCGGTCCAAGCACGGCTCGCCGGGAGATCCGCCCTACCGGATCAATTTTGCGCCTGGATCCACATCGTTGGGAGGGCGAACTTCGGTAGGGCGAAGCTCCCGCTGAGCCGCACCGCCCCGGGAGGCCTTGCCAGTTCAACGAGGACGACGACTAGCACGAGGGCCAGATGTCGATCTAGCCTAGGCCCTTTGTCTGCAAAGAGTTTTGCTTTTCAGCGATTCCAGGGGAACAACACCTTTTTTTTCGTTGATGTTCGGTGTGGTTCGTTCAGGTTCGTTGCTCATGAGTCTGGTAGAACTTGAGCAGCTTCAGTCTGCCATCCGAGATATCGCGGATTTTCCGAAACCCGGAATCATTTTTAAAGACATCACGCCTATTCTGGGAGATGGGAAATTGTTTCGCGGTGTGATCGACCACCTGGCGGAGGAGGCGGAGAAAGCGAATCCAACAAAGGTGGTCGGGATTGATGCGCGAGGTTTCCTGTTTGGGGCCGCTGTAGCTTACAAACTGGGTGTTGGCTGCGTCCCGATCCGGAAAAAAGGGAAACTTCCGTATAAAACGATCGGATTCTCCTATCGGTTGGAGTACGGAGATGCGGAAGTAGAGATGCATGTCGACGCGATTGCGGCGGGCGAGCGTGTTGTGTTGGTTGATGATCTGCTTGCAACCGGCGGGACGTCCGGCGCGGCGGTCAATCTCGTTCAGAAGATAGGTGGCATTGTCGGGTCCGCGCTATTTGTCATCGAGCTGACATTTCTTCATGGCCGGGAGAAGCTCCCCCCGGATGTTCCGGTGCACTCCTTGGTGAGGTTTTAAGGAAGGAGTTGCCGAAGCTCTTCTCTAAATGCTGCGTTTTATCGTCAAAAGAGGGATCGCTTTAGTGATCATCCTCTTTTGTGTGGTCACTCTGACGTTCTTTCTGATCCATCTGATGCCAGGGGGTCCTTTCGATCGAGAGAGAAAATTGCCGGCGAACATCGAGAAACAGCTTCTCGTTAAATACAAATTGGACGGGCCACTGCTTGAACAGTATTTCAACTATCTTGGAGACCTTTTGCGCGGTGACCTGAGGCTATCGACAAAATACCGGAATCGATCGGTGAACGAAATTCTGGCGCAAAGCCTGCCGGTATCGGGGACCCTGGGCGGGATTGCCTTTTGTATAGCTGCCGGAAGCGGAGTCTTCCTCGGAGCAGTGGCGGCGGCGAAACAGCATACCTGGATCGATCGCACTGCGATGCTGGGAGCGTTGTTTGCGATTTCACTTCCATCTTTCGTGATCGGTCCGTTGCTGGTTTTAATCTTCGCTATCGATCTTCAAATTCTTCCTGTTGGCGGTTGGGGTAGCCTGAAGGGTCTAATCCTCCCGTCCCTCACCCTGGCGGCTCCGTATA
>DASZHC010000160.1:0-19192 GCA_035938215.1 Chthoniobacterales bacterium | reverse complement strand
AATCGATACGTAAGGAGCGAGCAACGCGGAAAAAACAGCCAACTGGCCGCGGCCCATAGGGTTGCGATGAAAATGGGCCGGCGGCTGCGTTGCTCGTCGGTTACGTATCGATTCAGATATGCGCCCTCCTCGCGCCTTGCCAACGGCCCATTTTGATCGCAACGAATGGCATGTTATTTCGGGGACAGTCCTAAACGATGCCTTTGGAATGCAGGTATTCGAGCATGTCGTCCGGCGCGGTTCGATCCTCCCAATATTGCCTGAGCATCCGGAGGGTGAAAGCATAGATCCCTGGCTCCTCTGACTCACGAGACCCAGCAATGTTGAGTACTTCGATTCCATTTCTCTCGATAAAACGCCTCAGCCGCCAGACTCGCTCGAAAAAGGAGTCCTTGCCTCTCTGGGTTTCAGCTCTCGAGATTCGCATCACTGTTTTGCCCGTTTCGATCGCATGGGACAGAGTAAGTTCACTGCCGCCGGTCAGTTCGATTTCCAGGCTGAAGATGACTGTTCCATCGCCTTCTTCGACGTTTCGCTTTGTTCTGGCTGCATACGATCCGCTTGGCAGCTCGATAAGCCGGTACCGATCATCAATCCTGCCATCCTCCGCCTTCCTGCCTCTGGGAACGTATCCCCCCTGTTCCAGGCCCGCCTCCTTAGCGAAGTCCAGACCGGCACGATCAGCGCCAGTTTGGCCGCCCGAGATGATCTTGCGTAACATTCCTCTGCAATGGGGTCGGCTCTGAATCGAAAGCCTACAGGCGTCCGGCTAGCAGAACGGGCATTCGCCGTGCACCCCACTTTCCTGGGTCTTTCTCGAATCGGCCCGCGATTTCGCAATCGCAAAACGCGCAGCGGTTTGCGTTGAGGTTCCATTCGCCAAGCACATACCAGTCGCGCTCGATCAACCGTTTACTGCAGCCGGGGCACCACGTACTGCCGCCGTCGGTGTCGTGGACGTTGCCGGTATACACGTAGTGCAGGCCCTTCGATAACGCGATCCGCCGGGCGCGGGTGAGGGTCGCAGGCGGCGTGTGCGGCTTGTCGAGCATCTTGAAGTCCGGGTGAAACGCTGTGAAGTGCCACGGCACGTCGGGACGGAGATTTTCGGCGAACCATTCCGCGGCGCAGTGGAGTTCCGAGTCGCTGTCGTTTTCGCCGGGAATGAGCAGCGTCGTGACCTCGAACCAGACGTTGGTCTCGCGTCGCAGATAGAGGAGTGTCTCGAGCACAGGCTGGAGCTGCGCGAAGCAGAGCCGATGATAGAACTGCTCGGTAAAAGCCTTGAGGTCTACGTTGGCGGCATCCATGTGGCGATAGAATTCGGGCCGCGCATCGGCTGTAATGTAGCCCGCGGTCACGGCGACCGCCTGGATGCCGAGCTCGCGGCACGCATCGGCGGCATCGATGGCGTATTCAGCAAATATAACCGGGTCGTTGTAGGTGAACGCGACAGACCTGCAACCGAGACGTTGCGCAGTCCGGGCGATCCCCTCCGGCGAAGCAGCATCCGCGAGCCGGTCCCATTCGCGCGCTTTGCTGATGTCCCAATTCTGGCAAAAACGGCAGCCGAGATTGCACCCCGCGGTGCCAAACGACAGGACGCTGGTGCCCGGCAGGAAATGATTTAGCGGCTTCTTCTCGATCGGATCGACGCAGAACCCACTGCTGCGGCCGTAAGTCGTCAGAGCCATCCGGTCGCCCACTCGCCTGCGGACGAAACAGAACCCGCGCTGGCCCTCGTTGAGCTTGCAAAAACGCGGGCAGAGCCGGCACTCGATGCGTCCGTCGGGCAGCATCGTCCACCAGCCGCCGGGGTGATCGGATTGTGGGAAGATCATAGACGCAAATATGTCAAGGAAATGTCTTCACTACAATCGGCACGGCCGGGTTATCGCGCTTTGTTGGTAGCGAGCCGGTGATGGCGACCGAAATGATGCACGGCGTTGTCATGATGTCATAAGCTCCCGGCTTCGCTTCGCCCTAGTTGTGCTGCTCTCGCAAAATCGGCGTCGGCTTCTTGCTTCCTGCCCTGCTCTTTAAACATTTTCCCTCGATTCCTGTAGGCCAAGGCAAAGTTCGGCTCTAACCGGATTGCCTGGTTGTAGTCGCTCAATGCCTTAATGTAGTCCTTTTCGTCCCGGTAGATGTTTCCACGGTTATTGTAGGCGAGAGCAGATTTCGGATCCAAAACGATCGCGTGGTTGTAGTCGCTCAATGCCTCATCGTACCTTCTCTGCAGGCGGTAAGCCCGGCCCCGATTGATATAGGCGAGTGCGTAGTTTCTGCCCAATTGGATTGCCTGGTTGTAATCGCTCAACGCCTTATTGTAGTTCTTCTGCTCCAGATAGATGTCCCCGCGGTTAATATACGCGATTGCGTAGTTCGGATCCAGTCGGATTGCGTGATTATAATCGCTCAAGGCCTTGTCGTAGTTCTTTAGCCTGTAGTAAGTTCGCCCTCTGTTGTTATATGCATGAGCGTAGTTAGCGTTCAGTGCGATCGCCTGGTTACAGTCGCTCATTGCTCTGTTATAGTCTCTCTTTTCCAGGTAAACAAGCCCTCGGTTATTATAGGCACGAGCGTAATTTTGGTCTAACAAGATGGCCTGGTTATAGTCGCTTAATGCCTTGTCATAGTTCCTCTGCTCCAGGTAAATGTTTCCGCGGTTGTTGTACGCGGGGGCGGACCTTGGATTTAATCGGATCGCCTGGTCGTAGTCGCTCAATGCCATATCATAGTTTCTCCGCTTGCGATAAGCGTCCCCTCGGTTTGCATAGGCAAGGGGATCGTTTGGATTGAGCCGGATTGCCTCGTCCAAATCGGCAAGCGCCCTGTCATTCTCTGGCCGAGGAGAGTTTCGTTGGCCGTCATGCTTGCCGGGGTCCGAAATGGCGTTTGCTTCTCCCGGGTTTGCGTTCAGCATGTCCGGCTCGATCCGTTGCGTGCGCAAGTCCCGGTCAAATGCATCCACGGCGGCACCTAAATCGTCCGCCGGCATTCGCGACAGAAATATCAGAAAATTCAGGCAGATCGCCGCAACCAAAGGCGCAAGCCTAGTGCATCGAGTCATAAGTAGGAGGCATACCGCCGTCGGTCAGTTGGCTGATTTTCAAGGCGCGAACGACGAGCAAGAGGTTACCGCAGGACGCCGATGAAGTCGAGTCAGGATCCGGAACCTGAGTCTTCTCATCCAGCAGTTGGCAATACCCGATGTGACCGGATCTGCTGTCTGCCGCGCAAATTTAAGCGCGACGGCTGGCGAGATGCCGATTAGAACTCGGCACGATTCATGCTTTGTCAAAGGCCGCATCGAAATGGAACCGACCGAAGCCCAGCGAATAAAAGATGACCTCAAGTCCCAAGCCTACGAGGGATCTCGCAAAATCTTGATGTCGATCTCCAACATGATCGCCAGCTCTTCGGTTTGGCAACGAGACGCGTTCTACGAAGAAACGATGCGGCATCTGGCCATGCTGGAACAGCAACTCGGCCAATGGCGCCTCAAGATTGCTCGGATGCAATCGGATTCCATTCAGCCTTCCCCGGAGCAGCCCTCAGCGTAATTCCCAAGTAATGAGAGCCGGCAGGCATCGCTAGCCCGCAAAAATCACCCGAAATCCGCAGCGACGGGCTCATTGCGGGCTCCTATATAATTACTGCTAAAACTCGATATGTGTCGGCGAGCAATCACATCCCCCATAGGTTAAATCGCACGTGCAGCAAACTGGAGGAAATCGGCGGCGCGGACATGGGCCGCCATCGTGTCGCATTCCTCGGGCGTTAAGGCGGTCCATGATGGCGTCTGGCGGTCCCAGCGGCGAAGCCATGCGTCTCGGTCTTCGCCGTCCGGGCTTGTGTTCTCGTAGATCTGGAAGAGCCCGCGATCGCCGACGAGGGATCGACCGTGGTCAGCGACTCTGATCCTTGAACGAACCTGAGGCTGAAATTGGAAGTGGCGTCCATCGCGTTTGCTTATCGGCTAATGTACGACAGATCCAAAGGTGTAAATTCTGCTTCTGGTACAACGGGGCGGTTGTTGTTTTGAGCAACGCTCCCGGGGAGTGTTGCGAACGATGCGTAGGTCACTGTGTCCATAAGAGTCGTACTGATTTCTAATTATCTTTTTTTGTTCGGCGGCTGTTGGTATTCCCGCCTTGCTATTCTCTACAAATCGATTTGGGAGGCCCGAGTGTCAGAGTTGACGAAAAAAGTGAAAAATTCTAGCTGATCCATTAATGTTCACCCTCAAAGCGAGTTCCCGATGAGAGTGAGCGACATCTCAATAGGAGGTGAGGCGACCCAATTTCACACGACGCGTTGGCCGCTGGTGATGGCTTCTGCGCAAGACCAAGGCCAAGCGGGTCGAGCGGCTTTAGCCGCCCTATGGTTCGGAAGAACCTTTTTCTATGGCTCCATGGGGCTACTTCAGGCCAAAGTTGCTGTGTGCGATTTTCCGAATGTCTGGAGATTCCAGAGTTGAATAACAACTATCCATTGTGCCAAACGCCGTAGTGGAATTTCGGCGGCCGATCAGGATCCAATCGTGGGCTCAGCGTTGCTCAAAGGGAGAGTAACACCGCAGCAGGCCTCATCGAGCTCGATGATTCGACCTTATGCTCAACCGAATCGCCCCTGCATGAGACTTTTCAAACACCTCTGAGCAACTCACAAAGCCCGACGCGATTTCGAGTTGCCGGAGGTCTGCCAGCAAGCGAAAGCATGAACTGGCCGGGAGTTGGGCGGGCGCACCTACGATGCCATGCCGATTTTGACAGATACCGGATAAGTGGTATCGATGCCGCATGCCAGCGAAATGTCCCGAAGCCGGCTGTACGTTCGTCGTGCAAAGAGACCTCCGGCGGCTGGGAAACGACAGCTTCAAGAGACCGACTAACGAACAAAAAAGAACGAAATCAATGAGCATTCAAATGAAGACCGCAACCGAGCGAGGAAAGAGAGATCATCATGGCTAGCATCGTATGGTTTGAAATCCCGGCAGACGATGTCGAACGCGCGAAATCCTTCTACAGCGCACTGTTCGGCTGGAAAATCGAGAAGTTCCCCGGGCCGATGGAATACTGGCACATCGACACAGGCGGCAGCGAGGACTCTCCTGACGGTGGATTGCTGAAGCGCCAGGACCCTCAACAACAGGGCATCACTAGCTACATCAGTGTCACGTCTGCGGACGAGTCCGCGGCGAAGGTCGAGAAGCTCGGCGGCAAGATTTGCATGCCTAAAACGGCGGTACCCGAAATGGGTTATTTTGTTATCTGTCAAGACCCTGAAAAGAATACGTTCGCTCTTTGGGAAAGGTGCGAAAGCGCGAAATAAGACCCATTTTTGGCGAAGTTAGACTTTCACGGGAGGACGGCCTTTGGGCCGTCCTTTCTTGGAATTCAAATAGGTCGCAATCGTCGTGGTCCACTGAACCAGGAGACGGCCGTTCACGACAGCGCTATCGCGGCTTTAACGTGATCACGGGCAAGCGCCCATCGGTTCTCCAGGGATCGCCATCGCCGTTTCGACCTTCGGGAGGGTCTTGAAAATCGTCTTGCCACTCAACGCCGGAAATCCGGCCTATCCGCTGAAGATCAATTATCAGGCCGTCGCGCTCTGCATCTACATCCGGCGCGATGTGATGCGTGATCCGTCCCGTCGTGTGACTGAAGCCAACGCCCCGGTCAAAAGTGATTGCGCCCAGCCAGTAAGGCTTCCCGAAGTCACCGGTTCCAGGCACCTGCCAAAACCGTACGTGATGACGTTGGCGAGCGTCCTTACCCGCCGGCTTCTCAAACGCGGTGTCCTCCCGGCGGCCGAAGAGGAAAAGATTGCTGACCGGTGCGTCATCATAGGGACGGTGAAAAATCGTGCTCTCTGCGATGTGCAAGCTGCTCTTTAGGGTGATCGGATCCGCGGGATACCATCCGGCCGCCAGCAACGCAGAAACTAGATCGCTTTCGCTTCCAACAATTGAAAGGTTCAGCGGATCGCCTGGATTGCCTGAACCAGTTCTGGTAAACCGCGGCCCATTGGTCAGCACTGGATGCCGGGACCAATGAATTTTCCACCACGCCGGCACCAACAGATAAGCAGCCAATATCCAGATTGCCAAAACTCCGAGAAGCGCCACGGCTAGTTTCAGAGCCAAACGTCTCACCTTGCTCATCTTAAACGCTCAGTGCCGTACCCGGCTATCAAAAGCGAAATCGACTATCCCCCGAGCGTTTTCAGCAGTTGCTGAACGCCCGAAGGAATGAACTGGATCCCGATGCAGACCATCAAAAAACCAATGACGCGACTTAGCGCCGTCAATCCATAAGGCAGCAAAGATCGGAGCGCGAGCGTTCGATTGCTTACGACATTTTCTCAACATGCTTCTCGATGTTCTTCATCTGCTCGGTCCAGCCATCTTCATTCATACGGAATGCTTCAAGGCGACGCTCCGGCGGAATTTTGTCGAATCCGGATTCGGTAAGTACCAGCAACGTTCCATCTTCGGTCTTCTCCAAGCGGAACTCGACGAGGGTCGGTGTCTCCTTGGAGTAATCCCTTTTGAGATCAACGGCATAAGGGTACCAGGTGAAGGAAAAAAGCCGTTCATTGCTCCATTTTCTCCACGCACGCTTCCCATTTATAGTGCTCGTAACCAGGGTAGGTCATCTGCCCCCGTGAGATCCGACCTACGCTGAAGGGAGCATCTAACTTCACGCGGAACCATTCACCAAACTCGCGATAATCTGTGAGCGCCCGCCAGACTCGTGAAATCGGCGCCGTAAGCTCAATACGTTTCTCAATTTGGTCATTCATAAGCACAAGGCTAGCCCTGAATTCGCAAAAGAGCAACCGTATGGTTGCATATTTGCGCCGCGTTAATCTTTCGATTGAATCTCCCCCTTCACACTGCCGGCCGGCTCTCCGAGCGTGAGCCGGTCGCAGCGACGATCAGTGTTTAGGAGCCCGCCTCAGCCGATCCGCATGAGCAGGTAGTGGACGAGGGCGACTCCGTCGCCGGCCAATAGGGCTTGGTCGGGTCCGCGAACTCGTCGGTGCCATAACGATCATGGTGGCGGACCCATTCCATCGTGAATCCCAGCTCATCCTCGTCGCGGCCCTTGGGAACCAGGTCGAGGATCATGTAGGTGCCGACGAGTTGCTCGAGGCCGCGCCCGTAGCTGGAGTAGGTGTGGAAGACGTCGCCGCCCGCGTCCTTATAGAAGACGCTGATGCCGGGCGCCTCCTCGCTGGGAAACTCCTGCATCGTGTAGTTGTAGTTCACTTTGCCCTGCGCCATCTCGTCCTTAGTGAACGAAACCCGGAAGTCAGGGTTGAAGTCACTGCCGTATGATGACACCCAAGTGAACCGCCAGCCCATGCGTTTTTTGAACGCTTCAATCTTGGCCAGCGGCGCTCGCGAGACCATCACCATCGTGGCGTCGCGCGCCGCCAGATGCGGGAGCGCGCCGTCGATATGATCGGACACGAATGAGCAGCTCGGACAGCCCTCATTCCAATCCGGTCCGAACATGAAGTGGTAGATTACCAGTTGGCTCGTTCCGGCAAAGAGCTCTTTCAACGATACCTTTCCGCCCGGAGCGTCAAAGACATAATTCTTTTCTACTCGCACCCAAGGCAGTTCGCGGCGTTCGGCGTTTAATCGGTCCCGGAGCCGCGTGAGCTCCTTCTCCTTACTCAGCAGCTCCTTGCGCAGCTGAAGCCATTTCTCCTGCGAAACGATCGAATGCTCTGAAATTCGGTTTCTGTTTTCAAATGTTGCTGTTGTCGTGTCCATATTCGCTCTTCATTATGGCTGATCGTTCCGATCAACCGATTGTTCAGTTTAATAATGCGACGAACAGCCGAACACGTTCAGGACGCTATTTTGCGCAACCCTATCTGGCGATCTTGATTGGTTGCCCCGTTTTAATTGACTCAGTCGCCTTATCCGCTATCAGCTGCGCCTTCAAACCATCCTCGAGGGATGGACTCGGCGGCGCCCCTTTTTCTATCGACTTGAGGAAAGCGTCAATCGCCTCGTAGTAACTCTGCTCGATGCGTTCGAACCAACCGGGATGAAGCCCGTCGCTGAGAATCTGGCGCCCCTTGTAAAGAGAGAGTCCCCTCGAGCTTTGCCGCGTGGATTCCGCCATTCCCTCGGAACCGAAGACCTCCAATCTTTCATCATAACCATAGGCAGCACGCCGCGAACTATCGATTTGGCACAGCGCCCCGGACGCCATGCGTATCGACACAATCGAAGTGTCTACATCGCCAGCCTCACCGATCGCCGGGTCAACAAGAGCTCGTGAGCTGAACAATTTCAACTTTTCCGACATCGCCTCGGTCTACAGCCTCCTTTAGAGCGGCGTGGCTTGGCATCAAATCGGCGGTTAAATCCAAGCATGACCCGTACGCCAGCAGCGCGAACCGCGCGCACAGCTCCTTCTGCCTCGTCGTAGTCCAAGCCGATCGGTTTCTCACAATAAATAGCCTTTCCCGCATTAGCGGCGTCCTTGAGATAATCCACGTGTGTATTGGTAGGCGTGGCAATTACAACGGCCTGGATATCCTCATCATCTAATATTTCCGCTATATCAGCTACCGCTCTCGCACCTGTAGTCGCCGCTATTTTCTCTGCATATTCGATGTTTGCATCGGTCACAGCCGTAAGTTCCGCATCTGGATGTCGCGCAATATTTTTCGCGTGGACCGCGCCGATGAAGCCGGTTCCAATGACAGCTACTCTGAGCATCTATTTCTCCTTTTTATTTTCGCTTCTAAATCGTCTCGAACTTCGTTCATCCAGTTCGTTGGCATCGGGTAGTCCCTTGCTTCATCAATCATGGTGCACTTCAGCAAATCAATCGATCGTCGTTTTCTTTCCACCCGTGACCGTGAGTTATTCCTGCCGCTGCAAATGAGTAATCTGATCACTGATGATTTTTCTTGAGAGCTCCGGGTGGAGGCAAAAACTTGTTGAATTGATTTCGAGACACCTCATCGAATCGCTTCAACTTGTAGCTCGCAGGGGAACCCGGCCAAGTTTTAGCATCCCGACGCAACTTTGGCAGGGATGGAAAATGCCCACAGATCGTCGAATCCCCGGCGAGGCTATTTTTAGCTAGTCATCGATCCGTGTGCAAGGAGGTTTTCGGGCCGCTGTTCGGAACGGACTCGGAAAAACTAGGAAGAATTCCACAAGATCTGTACGAAAGGTTTTGTTAATATAGAGAGTATCGGGTCTTAGTACAGCTACTCTTTGACGCCTCCGGAAGTCAGACCGCCGACGATAAACTTTTGGCAGAGCAGGAACATCGCAGTAATCGGAACGCCGCTCAAAACTGCCAGAGCGGCGAACCGACCCCAAAGCTTTTCGTGTTCAGACAGGAATGAGTTCGCGCCTACGGCCAACGTCCAGTTGCTGCGGGTCTGCAGAACAATGGACGCTACCGGGTATTCAGACATATGGGAAATGAAGGAGAGAATAAATACGACGGCAAAAATAGGGAGGCTCATCGGCAGAAGAATCCGGACAAAAGTCTGGAACTGAGAGGCTCCGTCGATCCTTGCCGATTCCTCCATGCTCGCCGGGATCGTATCGAAATAGCCTTTGATCATCCAGATGTAGCCCGAGATGCCGCCGAGATAGACCATGATCAGCGCGGATTGCGTATTCAGACCGAGCCAGCGGACATACTGGCCTGCAAAATCAAGAAAGGCGTAGATCGCAACCAGCGCGAGCACCATCGGAAACATCTGAAGAATGAGCAAGCCGCCCAAAACGCCTGATTTGAACTTGAAATGCAGGCGGGCGAACGCATAGGCGGCGGTTCCGGACAGTAAGATGATGCCAAACGAAGCGATCGCAGAGATCTTGATCGAGTTCAAAAACCAGAGTAACGGCGGCGTCTCCGCCTTTACCTCCCGGGTTTCACCCGTAGATACGTTAGCGATTTCCTGGTACGGAATACCAAGAACGAACTTCCAATGCTCCAGGCTGACCTTGTCCGGAAGCAACCCGTTTGGCGCAAAATTGCCCTTTCGCAGGGAAGCAGAGACCACCATGACGTAGGGAACCAGCACCAATGCTAGAAGACTGATCAGTATGACGTGCGAAATCGCCCGTCGGGCTACCGCTTTCTGCTGCGAATTCAACAAGGGCGACTTCACTTGTGCTCTGGAGGTCACCTGTTCGCCGGGTGGAGCCGTTATCTTCATATCCTGAAATGACCTTTTCATATTTTGGCCTTTCGTGCGGTAAACCTGAGATTTATCCAGGCAAGGAACCCAACAAGAATGAAAAGCAGAGTAGCGATTGCGCTAGCCAGTCCATAGTTCGTTCCGGAATCGCGGAAAGCGATATTGAAGGTATACGTTACAAGCAAATCGGTTTCCCCTGCGTTACCGCCGACCATCTGCGGACCTCCGCCCGTAAGTAGAAAAATGAGGTTGAAGTTATTAAAGTTAAAGGCGAACGCCGAAATCAGGACGGGGATCATCGGGGGTAGAACGAGAGGCAAAGTTAGCTCAGAAAAATCGACCACCGTGTTGCTTCCGTCGATCGCGCTTGCTTCATAGATTGCTCCTGGGATTGACTGAAGCATACCGGTGCAGATGAGCATCATGTACGGGTAGCCAAGCCAGAGGTTCACTAATAGAATCATGGCGCGCGCTCCCCAAGGATTGGTCTCCCACTCTGGAGCAAAGCCAAAGATCCCTTTTAGCAGTGCGTTGACGGCGCCGAACTCCTGGTTGAACAAACCTTTCAAGATCAGTATCGAAAGGATGCCTGGGACCGCATAGGGAAGAATAAAAAGCGTGCGATAAGCTGCTCGGAACCGAAGATCTTTTTGTTCGAGAATTACCGCAAGGAGCATCCCGACCGAAAACGTAAGGAGCACCGACAATGCTGAAAAAGCGACGGTCCACAAGAAGATGCGGACGAAGGGGCCTTGGATGCGGGGGTCGGTAAGGATGCGCGCATAGTTCTCAAAGGCGCTGAAGGTTCGGAAACCGACGCCGACTCGCTCACCCTTGTCATTAACAAAAAAACCCTGTTTTAAATCCGGTCTAATGACCGTGCCGTCTTTCTTATTTTTGAGCGTGCCATCAGGATTCTGAGTCCAGAGTCTCTCGCGGGACCTAAAGGATAGCAGATCGGCCATTCCCAAGATCGTCTCGTCTGGAAGCACAAATTGGCGCTCGCGAAGGGGACCTAGTAGTTTCCCGCGCACGATCTGAGGCGTTTCGAGTGGTTTGCCTTTGACCTCTTCGCCCCCCGGTAACGCGCTGAGCTTTACCGGTTCAACAGGGCCCTTGGATTTGGCGCCGGCCGACAACTCGAATGGTCCTGACGCAAAACGTTTTACTGGATCCTTTTGGTCTTCCAGGTATAGGACGTACGTGCCGTCGTCCTGAACGTACAACCTGTATTTATAGGACGCAGCATTCGCGCTCACAAAGGTCTCGTTGCGAAAGATTGCTGCAGCCCGATCAAAAAAAAGAAGGTTCTCGGAACTGTATTTCGTGAAACTTATATAGACTGTGTATAGGATCGGGAAGATCACGAAGAGACCGAACCCGACGAATCCGGGGAAAAGGTACCGGTATGTGGATGCCGCGGGGCTAAGGTAGATAAATAGCCCCAAACAAGTTCCCACCAGCAGTATCAATGCGACCAACGCGTTTCCGCTCTGGTAAAGAACGAACGTAAGGTAGAGCGCTGGCATCGCCAGCAGCACTGCCAATGCTTGCCGGATCGGAAACGCTCTATTCACGGCTAAAATCCCATGTTCTTCCTGGCGTCCTTCAAGGCGACTTCCGGGGTAGCTCCGCCGCTTGTGGCTACCTCGAAAGCGGCTTTCATCGAACTCCAGAATTTGCCCATCTGCGGAATATTCGGCATGACAACCCCGTTTTGAGAGTTCTCGTAAGTTACCTTGATCAAATGGTCTTTGGCGGCCATCTCATCGCAAAGGGATTTAAGTGCCGGAACGCCCAGCGGTGCGTCGGCGTCCATCGCTTTCAGACCATCCGAAGTGAGGGCATATTTCTCTAGGAATTGCTGCGCCAGATCGACATTCGGGGTTGAACGATTGATCAGCGCGGTAAATACGCCCACGAACGGGCGCCCCGGGTTGCCCCCAACTCCCGGAATAGGTGCGATATCGAAATCGACACCGGCTTTACGAAGATTGGCCCAATCCCACGGTCCGTTCACCATCAGCGCCAGTTGACCGGCGGCCATTTTTTCATCCATGATGCTTTGCGTTGATCCTTTTGGCAGGATGCCCGCATTGATGAGGTCCACGATCGTTTGCAGACCCTTGAGGGCGCCTGCGTTATCTACTCCGACGTCTTTGACATCATAACCCTCGGCGGTCTTCTTGAATGGATATGCTCCGGCACTGGCGAGAAACGGCCAACTGAAGTAGGGGGTGTTGTAGTCCCACATAATCGTGATCGCCTTGGGATCTTTGGCTTTAAGTTCCTTGGAAAAGTCGGCAAGTTCTGACAGCTGAGTAGGCAGCTTTCCCGTGACGAGTTTTTTATTGTAGACGAGCGAGACCGATTCAAGGGCAACCGGATATCCCCAAATCTGCTGTTTGTGTGTCACGGCATCCCACGACATCGGCAGATAATTCGCCTTGAATTCTTCTTTGATATCCAGCGGTTTTAACAGACCGGCATCCGCCCATTCTCCAATCCGATCATGTGCCCAGAAAAATATGTCTGGGCCTTTGCCACTCTGCCCCGCGGCCTGAAACTTCTCCGTGATTTCCTCCTGGGTCTCTACCTTGACCGGAGCTCCGACCTCCTTTTCGAAGGTTTTGCCGAGGTCACCTAGCGCATGAAAAGCTCGATTGTTACTTATCCAGATCAGCAGTTCGCCATCGGTCCAGGCAAATGCCTGAGCGGCAGAGAAAAGTACGAAGATTGCGCAGAGAGACTTTTTACCGTATACAGCTGCACAGGCGACTATCGCCGGCGCCCAGCGAGCGAGGGGCTTCGTGTTCATAGGGGAACGGTTTTACCGAGATTCCGCCCATTGAATCATTTTTCACGAGGGCGAACCATAACTTTTTTCTACCAAAATGGGAGCGTAGACCTACCGCTCATCGGTGACGCAGAGCGTGCCCCTGTGATGATTTTTTAGCGATGCGCCATTTGTAATATGAGCAACTTCCTGCACAACGCCGAGGAAGCTGCTCGCCAACTGACTTCCCCGCTTTGGATCCCATACCAGGCTCAGTGGCAAATCTGCTATCGTTTCCACAGTGTCGCCGCAACTTACTACCTTTCATCAACCGATGGCTGAAAAGGGACGCCTGGCAATTTCATCCCTGTTGAACGAAAAGGCGCCGCTGCGGCTCAAACTGCCAACTAAGCTTATGATTCGTCAATCCTGCGGCGCCAAATCTTCCTTGCGCAGCCATAGTTTTTCGGCATAACAGCATTCAACGATGGCGCTCCGTTCCGAAGTTCCGGCTGGAGAGGCCGGCACTCCTCTGCTTACTTTGGTCCACCAAACCTCGCGTCAGAGCATGCCGATCAATTCCATCCTTATTTCTCGCAAGCAGTGTTGTCTAGCATCTGGCCACTGCGTGTTCACGTTCGACGACGGTCCCGCAGGGAAGGTTACCGATGACCTGCTAGCTGTCTTACACGAGTTCGGCGTGAAAGCATGCTTCTGTCTGGTTGGTAGCCAAGTTGCGACCCGGCCGGAACAGACTCGCGCGATTGCAACTGCCGGGCATCTTCTGGTAAATCACACGTTTCACCATCGGTTTGCCGATTTGTGGAACTTCGAAAGATTCAGGCTGGATCTTGCTTCGTGCGACCAAGCGATCTGCGATGCGCTCGGTGAAACGTGTCATCCGCTTCGTTGGTTTCGTCCGCCATTCGGGCTCGTTACATCCGCTGTTCGAGAGGTCGCCAGGACGAGACGAATCCTGCCAGTCACGCATTTTGTTATTGATCCCTGGGTTAAGTCCGACCGGGCCAGAAGGCCTGCGAAATGGATTATTGAAGATGCGAAGCGTCGTCAGGGCGGAATCTACGTCCTTCACGATGGACTTGTGATCAGCGGAATTTCGCGCTCGGTCAGGGGCTCACCGCGCCGCTGCTGGATCCCCCGTGCGGTGAATGAGATATTGGGAGAGCTGACGATGGCCGGTTTTCAATTTCCGGACCCCTCGCACATCTTTCATGCCTGAAAAGAAATGTGGAACGGCCCAATGTGCAAGTACCCTTTCAAATACTCGGCCCCCGATTGGGACCCGTTCTCAAGTGCATGAATGTTCGCTATTCCTACGACCTGCCAGGCTGCTTACAACAGCCAACAACTCTGCGGGTTCCACGGGCTTCGCCAGATGATTCTGGAAACCTGAACGGATGGCTTTCCTGCGCTCCTCCGATCGTACATACGCGCTCAGTGCGAGCGCAGGTAAGCCACTCTCCCGGCTCTCCTCGAGAGCTCGCAGCCGCCGGTATAAGAGAATAGCGATCTTCTCCCGGCATCGCAACGTCGCAAACGAGTACGTCCGGTCGATTCTACGGATGCGCTACAAATCAAGGTCCCCTCCCGGTGGTGTAGGCGGCTTTCCTCTTCTTATTAAGGTTCCAAAATATCGCCCAACTTCGAGCTTTTTCCCTTCGCAGACTCTGATGCCATAATCCAATCAATCGCATCTTCATGTCAACAGCTCTAAGCGGACCGGATGACCTGGATTTCACCGGGGGAATTTTTGCTCTAACCACCCGCGCAGAATCCTGCCGATGTGCCGGAGACCATGTGCTTCCATGAGCCTGTGCAATGGTACGACTTATCTCGGAATTAAACACGGGAATGAGAGGTGGAGTTGATGCTGCGGTGGCTTCCATCCGCGCGAGACTTTCCTTTGAGGGCTCTTCAGGGGTCCCCTGATCAGCGTCGGTCGCCCTTCCCGAGGTTACTTTGCTGGCAGAGCTCCCTGCGTTCAAATCTACGATTCTGAAGGCTATAGCGATATCTGTATTCAACGAGGAGTTGGATTTCGCTTGCCTCGCTTCTGTTGTGAGCTCGGCCGTTATTGGATAACGTTCGGGCACCAAGGCCTCAAAGGCCAAAGCGGCAAAAGCCACGGCGCCTAAGAGTCCCGCTACAACGCGCTCGGTATCACGATTGAATCTTCCGAAGACGTCATTTGTGCCGTGGTCTGCGAAGGAATGTTCCAGGAAGCCTGCCAGCAACGCATGCCATTGTCTCGACTCTCTGGCGCCGGATCGAGCTGCTGACGCCAAGTGCCGAAAAAAGCTTTCACCAGTCCTGAAGCGGAGCGAGCCTTGCAAACCACGGTAGAGGATAGAATTACCAGCCTTGCCTAATTGACCGAGAGGCTTGAACCACCGCTTGACTTGAGTCTCCTCCTGGGTTTCACCGCCGAGCAGTTCGTAGGTGAGTAGCGCCGCTTGCCGCACTGCCAGTCTTTTCGAGCTCTCCCGCGCTTTCGAGGTGAGAAAGGACGAGGAAATATTCTTCGTCGGTTTTACAAGTTCCCAGACGTCCAGCTTGACGAAAAATTGTGGCCCTTCCGAGAGTGACCCCTTCTCGGAATTAACTGCAAACGAGCGACTGGTTTCGGTGAACAGCCAGCGAGCCGATTTTAAATGCGGACAGCATGCAAAGGAGGCAGCAAGATCGAGAGTGCCTCCTAAAGGAGCTATCAGTGTGAGAACATCTTCCAAATCAAAACACGATCCCTCTCTGAGTAATTCTGCAATCGATTTGCCGCGTGAATGTTCGCTTATAACAAAGTCGGTCGATTTCTCGGAGATCACATCCAGAACATTCAAAAAATGAGGATTTCGCACCAAAGCGAGCTGATAGACTTTCCGGCGCCAAATATCACCGGCTCGCTGAGAGCTCGGAGATACCACTCTGACGCTTACCGTTTGATCCAAAGCGAGGTCATGTGCTTTAAAACTTTCCGCCTCGGTCGCTCCCAGGATCTTATAACGACCTGCCAAAATGGTCCCGGTTAAGGACGCCTCAGACTTTCTGACCTGACGATCTGATGGAAAACCAGTCTCCGCTTTGTCTGGTGCCGGCTCTGGGAGGAGCAACATTTGCATAAAGAAAAACCTCTATTTCCCCGCATTCACTCTTCTCTCCCGTCCTATTATGTAGGAATCACGCCCAGTTGTAAATTCGGTCGGTTACGTCCCGCCCCACTTTCATGGTGCCCGAGAGACCAAGCGTACCAGGAGTATAGAAAGTAGAGCGGGATGCCCCTTCTGACGGCGGTTCGGCTCGGACCGCCTTGCCGACGGCCCATTTTGAACGCAACGATGTCACCATTGTGTGCGAGAGGCTTTGACGAAAAGCCGTGAGGAATATTCACTCATGACAGCCCCAACTTTTGCGTTCGCTTTCTTTAAAGAACCGGGTCAGACAGGCTAAGCATTTTTGCCCACGGCTGAGTAGATCTTGATGGCAATCATGATCCGGGCCGGTTCCCTGGCTTCGAGAATTACCACCACCGCGTCGTTCTTAGCGTGCTTAAAGTAGGGATCAACAAAGTCATCACGCCTTCCCTGCGGCGCATCCAGAATCGGCACACGCGATTTCTGGCAACGGTTCTTGAGCCAGTTCTGAAATTGCTGTTCGACGCCAAACCTACGACGATTTTGCTAAAGCTGAACACAATAGCTTGTGTTTCCAACCCGATCCTACTACAATATGCAGGTGGTGAACGGATCGTATATCCTCGAATGCACATGACACGTGTCGCGTGGCGCCTGGTCAAAAGCTATTGGTCCTCCGAAGAGAAATGGTCGGCCTGGAGGCTCCTGCTCGCTGTGCTTGTTCTCAACCTCGGCACCGTCTACATCAGTGTTCAGATAAACCAATGGAACAATGCCTTCTACAACGCGCTCCAATCGTTCAATAGGGGCGAGTTGTTCCGGCAGATCGGCGTCTTCTGCATCTTGGTCTCGCTTGCCATTGCGATGTCTGTCTATGCCCTCTACCTGAAACAGATGCTGCAGATACGCTGGCGGGACTGGCTGACACGTAGATATCTCTCGGCTTGGCTCGCTGACCGCGCTTATTATCGGTTGGAGCTGAGCAACACCACCGACAATCCCGATCAACGCATCTCGGAGGATCTCAACCAATTTACTTCCTACGTTCTGAGCCTATTGGTCGGTCTTGTGACGTCTGTTGTCTCCTTAGTTTCATTTTTGGTCATCCTATGGAGACTCTCCGGACCCATGGCGATCCCTCTGGGCCAGTGGGGAACAATGCATGTTCCCGCCTATCTCGTTTGGACGGCGTTGCTCTACGGCGGACTCGGCACCTGGCTTGCCGTTAAAATCGGCCAACCATTAGTGCCGCTGAATGTCGCACAACAACGCGTGGAGGCCGACTTCAGGTTCAGCCTGATACGTTTCCGAGAGAACGCGGAGAGCGTCGCTCTCTGCTGCGGCGAACCGATTGAGCTCAGCATCTTCCATGAACGCTTCGGCAGCGTATTTAAGAACTTTCGACACATCATGAAGCGCCAAAGGAGCCTTACCTGCTTTACTTTGGGCTACGCCCAAGTGGCGGTCATCTTCCCCCTGGTGGTTGTCTCACCGCGTTATTTCTGGAAGCAAATCGGCTGGGGTGGCCTGATGCAGGTGGTAAATGCTTTCTCCTTCGTGCAGAATTCACTGTCCTTTATTATCAACTCGTACACTGACATCGCAGCCTGGCAGGCCGTTACTCAACGCCTTAACGACTTTGAAGAAGGGCTACTTGCGATCCGTCAATCAACGCGCGCACCGCGCCAGATCGTAGTTAGGCATGAGGATTTCGGCGTTGCCGTCAAAGAGATCGATCTCGATCTGCCGGACGGGACGCCACTTTTGCGTGGCGTGACGTTCGCGTCCCGCCGTGGCGAAGCGGTGCTGATCTCTGGCCCGACCGGCGTGGGAAAGAGTACATTGCTGCGGGCAATTGCCGGAATTTGGCCGTTCGGCCGCGGCGAAATCAGGCTCGGCAAAGGGCGAATCCTCTTCGTTCCGCAACGGCCCTATCTACCGCTCGGCACTCTGGTCGTCGCACTGCTCTACCCGCGTAGAGATCCAGGCTGGTGCCCGGCGGCTAGGATAACTGCAGTGCTTGAGGAGGTAGGGCTCGGCGCGTTGACAGCCAAACTGGATCTGGCTGACAATTGGTCTCAACGCCTGTCACTCGGCGAACAGCAGAGGCTTGCCTTCGCACGCATTCTCCTGATGCAACCAGCGCTTTTATTCATGGATGAGGCAACGTCGGCCCTCGATGAGCGTTCCGAGGCGCAGCTCTATGGCTTGTTACGCGCTGCGCCGTGGCGACCCACCGTGGTGAGCATCGGCCATAGAAGCACGCTGCGCACCTTCCATGACCACATCCTGGATGTATCCGCCTTCTGTCCGAGACGGGAACAGCTTCCAAAGGTTCGGAATGTATTTCTCGAGAGCACCCTCTGTGGTGCGACCGCTAGCCGCACTTTCTGACCGTCCCCCGGGAAAGCCATTTTTGGAGTGCATTCTTTGGGAACGGAGTGGAAGTCACAAAGACCCCGTTCGGAGGCAGGAAGCGGGCATGCAAGTGGTTGCGGCTTCTGAAGGTGCTCAAGACCGCTTTCGCCATTCAAACGACCACCGATCGCAGATCGACATTAGCCTGGAGCGGCTCAGGAAGCGGCTCGGAAGAAAATGGGACTTAAATCCAGGCAGTACATCCAATCGCTTTGGCGAAGGCGAGTAAGAAGTATGCCAGCAAAGTCGAAAAAGCAGCAGATGGCCGCCGGTGCTGCCCTGGCGGTCAAGCAGGGAAAACGCAGCAAGTCGAGCCTCAAAGGCGCTTCCAAAGAAATGGTTGAATCGATGTCAGAAAAACAGTTGAAAGATTTCGCGAAAACAAAACGAGGCAAACTGCCAGAGAAAAAGAAAAGCTGAGGGAAAACTGCGAAGCCTCAATGTCATTTGACTGTCATGATATCGATATCTCCGCGGCGGTCTAATATGGCAGTGCTGACGGTTTTGATGCCTGGTTATCTCAAGGCTGACTTCCGCCGATCCGACCCTTATTCCCGTTAGTCTCACGTACGGAATGCACTCGGGCAACATTGGATGGATGAAGTGAATCGCTGTGCCAAGCGCGTCTATTTTCATCCCCAGACAA
>DASZHC010000159.1:0-27657 GCA_035938215.1 Chthoniobacterales bacterium | reverse complement strand
TGGAGGATCGCAGGCTCGATCAGCTTGAGATGCCCGAAATAACACGAGAGTAACGAAAACACCAAAGAGCGACAAACAACAACAGCCGCTTTGAGCGGCTCACATCATCAAGCCTCCGGTTTTACCGGAGGTCGTTGACTTTTCACGAGCCGATTTATGGACCCAATAAAGACTTTAGAAGATCAAGTTGAACCCCACAAAGCGTCGACCCGGTCATTTTCTGAGGAATGGGCGCAGGCTTGGAGACAGTTTGAAGAGCGAGTTCGACAACGGCCTGGGCAACATGTCTTAATGGCTTTCGGTACAGGATATGTCCTTCAGATTGTTCCGTTGCGAAGCCTTCTCGTGCTAATCGTTAAGCTTTGCCTGAGATTGGCGCTGCCTGCATTCTTTTTGTTTTGCGCCTTTCAATTGACAAAAGATATAAGTAAGGGTGCAGAGAGGCGCAGCTGACCAGACAAAGATTGCTCGAGAAACTAACCAAGGCGCTTCTAGATCGCAGAGTATCACCTGGGGTTTCATTTGCTCCACTGCTTGCAGTGCCTCCTCCGCATTCTCTACTACCGTGATAACTGCCTTACATTGGTCCAGTAGACGCTTTAGAAGCTCTCGCGTGTCGGCATCGTCGTCTACAGCAACTATTGAAATACCCCCCAAGTCAATTGACACAGGGGACGGAAGCGCAAGCTGCCTTCCACCCTCCACAAGAGCCTCAGTCGAGACTGGGGCTCTTGCCGTGCCAACGGCAGAAGAATAGTGCAGTGGCGCCCTTGCCCGGACCTGGGCTTTGGGCCCGAATGGAACCATCATGGAGTTCCACTAACTGGCGAGCAAGTGCCAAGCCGATACCAAGTCCTTTAAAAGCTCGGGTGCTACTAGCGTCTGCCTGGGTAAAGCGCTGAAAGAGCCTCGGTAAAAATTCTGGAGCGATCCCGCGACCCGTATCGCTAACGGTCAACTCAGTATGAGAATCAAGAGATCTAAGCGTAACGTCGATTGTGCCACCGGCTGGAGTAAATTTTACCGCGTTATTCAAAACATTGGAAATTACTTGCTGTAACCGAGCTGGATCCGCGAAAACCGGCAGGTACGTGTCACTTTTACTCACTGATTCGCGTAGCTGTAGCTGTGCGCTCTCAGCTTCACTGCGCACGCTGTCCAAGGCCAGGCGCACTACTGAGCTAAAATCAACGACCTTCTTTTCAAGCCGGAGTTTTCCAGCGACGATACTGGAAATTTCCAGAAGGTCATCAATCAGCTTTTTTTGGACCCGAACGTTTTGTTCGATTATCTGCGATCCTTCGCTCACTGTTTGTTTTGGGGGATCTGTGGTGCGGAGAAGATAACTCCATCCCAAGATAGTATTTAGGGGCGTGCGGACCTCGTGAGAGAGCGTGGCCAAAAACTGATCCTTACGTCGATCTGCTTCCACTGAATCGTCAATATCGGTAGTGCAACCAACAAAGCCCAGAAACGTGCCATCGGTATCAAAACGAGGTACCCCGATGGAGTTCATCCAGCGATATTGACCATCGGTGCGCAGGCACCGCACTTTCGCCTCAAAGCGTTCCCGTCGTATAAAAGCTTCCTGGCGTACGTTGAAGTACATTTGGGCGTCCTCGGGGTGAATGATTTCCCGCCAGCTGTCGCCGAGAAGAAATTCCATTGGTCGGCCAGTGAATTTCTGGTACTCGCTATTTACGAACTCGGCCTTGCCATCAGCTCCAGTCATCCAAAGGAGCGTCGGAGCTGTGTCGGCTAAAATCCTGAAACGCTCTTCACCGGCTGCGAGTGCTTCGGTGTATAATGTGCGCCTCTGCGCAGCCCGTGCTGCCTCTTCGACGGCTCTGCGATCGGTGATATCTTCGATTGCTAATAAGATCATCTCCGCGCGCGTCCCAGCGCCGGGGACTCGCCGGGCATTGAGCGATAGCGTTCTGTCTCCGATAAGTGAAAAGGAGCGGCTAATCTCATATTGATCCAAAGACATTTCCCAACAACGCGGAAAAACAGCCAACCGGCCGCGGCCCAGAGGGTTGCGTTGAAAATGGGCCGGCGGCCGCGTTGCTCGTCGGGCACGTCCCGCACCACTTTCATGCTACCCTCGAGACCAAGAGTACCAGCAGTATACAAAGTGGTGCGGGATGCGCCCTCCTCGCGCCTTGCCGGCGGCCCATTTTGAACGCAACGAAGCCCAAGGGATTTAGGAGACGGTACACTACTACAAGGAACCCCGATATAAGAACGGAAAACGCCCCCAAATGACTGGTGAGATTTCGCTTCATCCTCTTACTTGCTGCGGCGCTACGCCCGCTACCCGAAGCATTAACAGCGCGTAGGTGCACGCCTAAAGGGACCGGGAAGGGCCGGCGCGCTCCTCTATCACAATGACACGCCAGCCCCGGTCGCTAGTCAAACGGCAGTTCGCGCAAAGTTGATGAGGCGGATGTTTCTTCTGGAGATTCTTTTCAGGTATGCCCCGGTTAATCCCAACATTAGACCTCCCACACTTCGATTGCCAGAGGCTGCCGAACTTACGAATGCACAGACGACGAGGAAGACCGAAACGGCTCCATGACGCGAATTCGGCAAAGACCCCAAAGAATCCAAAAGGGCCGAGCAGACCGAAGGCGACCGCCGCTTTCGCATTTGGCTTAAATCCATTTGCCGAAGTTGCGGCGAAACGGAATTGCGTACGGTGCCATTGCGATTGTGAAACATATCGAGGAAAGCGAGGGTCGATTTTACGCGGAGGCGGACATCGTCCTCACCGAAGATATGGACAAGGTAAAGCTAGAACTTGACGAGCTTGGTCCGCAGCTGCCTCACGCAGAACCATTGCTCGACGTTCGCGCCGACACGTATACAATCGGTGTATCCGGCAATGCTCCGTCGCCTTTTCAGGTAGATAGTACGATCCCTGCATTGTGCTTCCCTAAAGGCGAGGAACGTTAAGTTTTTTGCGAAGCTATCAGCGATCTGTCCTGGAATCTCATATTTGCAGCGGTGCAATTCAGCGAGGTGGATATAGACAGAGAAGTTCAGTGGCTCGAAGAGCATCGGGTGCGTAAGAGGTAATAATGACAGCGCCGGCGTCGGCCAGTTGATCAGTTGCGACTGAACGAATGTGATTCGCAACAGAGGCTCTTAACGCGCTTCTTTAATTCTCGAAGCAGTTGGTGCGACCGAATTGCCGTCACGGAACGAATCTTAGCGGAACAGAAAATGAAAATTGCACAGATTTCGCCCCTATATGAAAGCGTTCCGCCCAAAGGGTATGGAGGTATCGAACGAATCGTTTCCTATTTGACGGAGGAACTCGTGGCGCTTGGTCACGAGGTCACTTTGTTCGCAAGCGCGGATTCACAGACGAAGGGCCGATTGATCGCCGTGAACGAGACCAGCCTGCGGCTCCAGAGCCCGCCCGTTCGAGATCCGATTCTCCATCATGTGCATTTGCTTGAAATGGTCTTCGCCGCCGCTGCGGAATACGACATTCTTCACTTTCACCTGGATTACCTGCACCTACCTTTTGCCAAGCGGTGCTCGGGCACCAGTGTCACGACAATGCACGGGAGACTGGATTTGCCGGATCTCGCCTCGCTCTTTGTCCGTTATCAGGAGATGCCCGTGGTGTCGATTTCAGACGCTCAACGCGCACCCTTAAGCTGGCTCAATTGGTGCGCGACGATACATCATGGAATTCCGGAAAAGCAGTATTTGTTTCATCCCAACCCGGGATCTTATCTGGCCTTTCTAGGGAGAATTTCGCCGGAAAAACGGCTTGACCGAGCGATCGCTATAGCGACCGAGAGCGGAATCCCACTCAGGATTGCGGCGAAAATAGAAAAATCTGACCACGAATATTTTGTTAGCACGATCAAACCTTTGTTGCAGAACCGGTTGGTAGAGTTCATAGGCGAAATCAGAGAGACGGAAAAAGATGAATTTCTGGGTAACGCTCTGGCGCTCTTATTTCCAATTGATTGGCCGGAACCGTTTGGTTTGGTGATGATCGAATCCCTGGCGACGGGAACCCCGGTAATTGCATATCCCAATGGTTCGGTACCCGAAATCATTGAAGATGGTGAGACAGGCTTTCTTGTGGAATCCGTTACGGAGGCAGTCCAAGCTGTTGCCCGAGTTCATTCTCTGAAGCGTAAGCGATGTAGGGAGACTTTCGAACGGCGATTCACCGCGCGGCGAATGGCGCAAGATCACGTTGCCCTCTATCATCGGTTGTGCTCGGAAGGGGAGGGTGATGATGGTGGAGAGTTGAGGGTTGTTCAATCAGCTGCTTAACGAGACTCCAGCTGAAGGAGTTATTCGACATAGTACGAGCGGGGACTTTAATTTGCGCTACTCCTCTTCACGACCCGAGACCCTTGAATCGAGGGCGGAAGACCTCGGTCACGACTGAGCGTCCGGGGAGGGCTTCTCTTTCGATTTGAGAATGGAAATCTTGTCTGGCAGATTGACCTTCCTCTTAACCTACGACTGTATGAATGAAGATATCGCTTTCTTTGAATTTAGGGGAGAGATCACAAACAGGGGTCATGCAGAGGACCAGGGTGAACCGGTGCACTGCATTGTGAAAATGCGAAGTCTGGACGCTGAAGGTAAGCGCCGGCGCGATGTTGATCTTGAACAAGAGGCCGGTGACACGATTCTTTTTGTTCTCAATCCTGGACCGCATCGAAAAATGAGCCACTCGAACATCAGGCGTGTCGGCAAAGAGACATTGTCGAACGCTGGGCCTCCGATCCAGACCCACCGTGTAGGGGATTGCGAAATTCACTGTTATTAAAGAATGAAGTGAGGGCCATTTCGCATGAAGTCGGACCCCGCCTGAACGCGGCCGGGACCCGGCATGATAGCCGTAGACCTCTGTCGCGCAAGGACTCAAAAGCTGTCTGCCGGCGTAACGATTTGCCCGCAGAAAGACGGACGGCATTGGTGGCAAAGCATACTGCTACTGTCATAAGACCAAACTCACATTTAAGGACGAATAACAACATGGTCCTCGACGCGAGCTGTCACATTTCCTACCGTTCGAACGCACCTATTCCAGCGATTATGATGCTGCGACCGCGCAGCGGTCTCCCTGCGCGCATGGTGGTCGGTTATCTTTACCAGGTTGAACCTATGGACCTTCACGCCTGGTTCGAAGCCTTTGTCGGGGGGCGCTGGTCACTTTCGATGGCACCCAGGAAAGGCCTCGCGGAAATCGCATTACTATTGGCTATGGGCGCGACGCAGCGGATGTCGCGCTGACCTCAAACTATGGAGCGCTGGAGCTTAACGCGATGAAGGTGACCGTAGAAATAGCGCCGTGAGCTATGAGTTGGCTGCATATCATCCACGAGACAACCTATCGTTACAGGAAAGCGGTCCGTTTTGGTCCCCATCGGCTTGTGCTTAGGCCGCGCGAAGGGCACGACGTGCATATCGAGGAGATGAGCGTTAAAATCGAGCCTGAGTTTGAGCTAGAATGGAGTCGGGATCTCTTTGGCAATTGCGTAGCTACTGCGCATATCTTGAGTCCGGCGGACCGTCTGCACATTCGCAGTGAAGTTCTTCTTCACCAGACGGCAGCTTTCCCGCAACGCTCGGTCAGAGGGGCCGTCCCGAGCAGATTCCTGTCCAAATTTCGGAAATGGAATCAGCGGTCGCTGCTGCTTACCGAGCGAGCAGCTATCCAACTGATGTCACGAGGGTAAGAGAATGGATCAACGCAACAATCAATCCGACTGCGGTTTGTAACGCTGGGGAAATTGTGGCCTCGGTTGCCCGCATGATTCGTGGGAGAATCAAATACCAGCGGCGGGAAGCCAAAGGCGTGCAGGGTCCGAGTATGACCTTGGCGGCGGGCTCAGGCTCATGTCGGGACATGGCAACCCTCATGCTTGAGGCATTACGAAGCCTAGGCTTCCCAGCGCGCTTCGCTAGCGGCTACCTGGAATGCAGTGCTTCTGAGGCAGGGCGCGCTTCGACGCACGCCTGGGCCAAAGCGTACTTACCCTCCGTGGGTTGGATCGGCTATGATCCCACGTTGGGCGAAGCAACCTCAGGTCAACATATCGTAGTAGGTGTCAGCAATCATCCACGCGGAGTGATGCCCGTGAGCGGCACATTCTTTGGTGAACACAGTTCAAATCTCGGAATGCAGGTAGCAGTACAAACGGCACGTTTTGGACTTAGAAACGCCTTGCCGCCGGATTGTTTGCCAGGAAACGCCGCTGGGTCCGGAGTATCGCCCGGGTCATCCATTCGCCACACGTAATCGTGGTGGTATTTCGGATGGTTCCGACGCGTCGCCTGAAACCAAGGATACTGCTCGGATGTGTGGTTGACCACGAGATCGCGCTGCGATCGCTGAGCTTCAGTTTAACCTTCCACGGTTGTTAGGCGCACAAAAGGCCTTCCTGCTTTTGCCCTGTTCGGGGACCCGAAAGCCCGCTATTTGCTCGTTCGGAACGGACCTCGTCCGCCTAGCTGCCATTTCTACCTGCGTTCAAGAAGCCATGCATTCAGGAATATCCCTGAAAGAGAGGTCAGGGCTAACGGGTGTCGAACACAACTTGTCCCTCCGCCGTGCAGGAGGGTGTCGCCCTATCCCCGCCTGAATAGATTAGCGTTGCTGTCCGGATTTTGCGGCTTACATTCAACGAGTTGCGATTTGCTTGTCCCAAGAGGAGGAAGCCCCGGCTATACTGCAAAGAAGGAATGAACCACTATGTCTCGCCCAGGCGATTCCGAACCGTTCACTGATAGCAGAGATGAATCCAGAGAACACTTATTGCAGCTGATCGAGAACATAAAAGACTATGCAATCTTTATGCTCGATGCCAGAGGCCACGTCGCAAGTTGGAACTCCGGAGCCGAACGCCTCAAGGGATATACAGCCAAAGAGATTATCGGCAGACATTTCTCCTGTTTCTATCCCGCCGAAGCCATTGCGCGACGCAAACCCGAATTGGAGCTCCGGCAGGCCATTGAAGCAGGCTACACGGAGGATGAAGGTTGGAGGATCCGCAAAGATGGAACGCGATTCTGGGCCAACGTCGTAATCACAGCATTGTTTGATAAAGAACGCAACCTGCTCGGCTTTGGCAAGATTACGAGAGACCTGACCGAGCGCAAGAAGATAGAATGGCTTCAGGAGGCCGATCGCCAGAAAGATCAGTTCCTCGCACTCCTGGGTCATGAACTGCGCACCCCACTCGCGGCAGTCCACAACTCTTTAAATGTCATCTCGCGGCCAGAGGCGAGCGAGCGTGACGTCGAGGAGGCTCGGAAAATCGCTGACAGGCAGGTGCGCCAAATGACGCGGCTCGTGGACGATCTTCTCGATGTTGCCCGAATCAGCCGAGGGAAAATGAAGTTGCGAAAGAACCTTGTAGACATAGCTCAGATTATTAATCGGGCCGTCGATGCGTGCCGGGCGTCCATCGAGAGACGACGGCATCGTCTGACGGTGACCGTCCCAACGGGACCCTTGTGGATTAAGGCCGACCCTGCCCGAATCGAACAGGTCATCGCCAACCTTCTTAGTAACGCCACGAAATACACGGAAACTGGTGGCCAGATTCTGGTGCAAGCTGAAAAGGACGGCACTCAAGCGGTGGTAAAAATCCGGGATTCAGGCATCGGAATCGATCCCGAAGCGCTGCCGCATATATTCAATCTATTTGTGCAGCCGGTCCGGCGTGTCGATCGTTCCGAGCCAGGATTGGGGTTGGGTTTAGCGCTTGTGAAGGAAATTGTCGAGTTACACGGCGGCAGTGTCGAGGCATTTAGCGCGGGAGTGGGTCAAGGGAGCGAATTTGTGGTTTGTCTTCCGTGCGTCTGCCAAACTCAAGTCCACACAGAATCCAATGTTGATTTTGAACCCCAGGGTGTTGAAACGCCTCCAATGCGGATATTGGTCGCGGATGACAATGTCGACTCAGCCGATTGCCTGGCAAGACTCCTGACAATCGCCGGCCACGAGCTCCGTGTTGCATATGACGGGCCCACTGCATTAGCAGTTGCAACAAGCTTCCAACCCAAAGTTGTCCTGCTCGACATAGGAATACCGGGATTAAACGGATACGAAGTGGCGCAACGACTAAGGCAGACTCCGAAAACGAAGAATGCCACGTTAGTGGCGATTACTGGATGGGGAGAACCAGAGGATCAGCGAAAAGCAAGGGAAGCTGGGTTTGACTACCATTTGCTTAAACCGGTCACACCTGAAACTCTGCAACAGTTGCTAGCCTCGGTTTTACATCTCGTTGATTAAAAATCAGAAAGACCGGCCTCGTTAGCCAAAGTCTCAGTATCGTTTTTCTAATTTAGTTCGGTGGCCAGAGATCCCGGTGGCGGGCGCCACCGGGACCGGGGCGGTCTCCATTTGCCCTGGCGGTTGAAGCCATCCTTGGCTTAGTGGTTCGCGGCAAGCCGCGGAGTTGGATGTGGAAGTTTTTCAGTGGAGATGACACCATTGTAAAAGCAACTGATGGAGGCGACTCATAACGCTTATCCGGCTGGTGTTTGACGTATAGCCTCGAACGGCAAGTGGTCAGTACGTAGCACAGCGGAAGTCTTGGCCCAGGCAAGATATGAGACGACCTATGCCATGCCTAAATGCGAACTTGGGGGCTATGAGATTCACTTCATTAAAATTAAACGCCTTGCGCGACCTGCTGATTGAGGAACTGCGCGACCTGTACAGTGCCGAAACGCAGCTTGTAGAGGCATTACCTAAAATGGCTGAAGCTGCGTCCTCACAGGAACTAAGCTCAGCTTTTGCGCATCATCTAGAGCAAACGCGTGAACATGTTTCGCGTCTGAACGACATTTTTGGACAAATCGGAGAGAAATCTTCCGGCGAAACCTGTGAAGCGATGAAAGGGCTAATCAAGGAAGGCGAAGTCTTGATCAAAGCAGAAGGCGATCCCGACGTGCGGGATGCTGGCCTTATAGGCGCGGCTCAACGGGTTGAGCATTACGAGATTGCCGGTTATGGAACCGCGCGCAGCCTTGCTCGGCGGCTCGGCGAGAGTCAGATTGCGGGGACCCTGCAGCTGACGCTCAATGAAGAGGCGGAAGCCGACAAAAAGTTGACCTCAATCGCGGAGAGTCAGGTGAACGTTTCTGCGGCCACAGGCCAAAGACGATAAAAACCCGCGAGATTTGCGCATGATTTGGTCCGGTCAGTGCCTGTTAACCCGTCTTTAACTGCGAAACTTGGGTTAAGTCGCAACAATACCAATCCAAGATCGCTGCCGCCGTAACGGGCGGCCCAATGTGGAGCAAAACGCTGGCGAACTTAATCGGCGCGACAGCTTGGCCGCAGAATCTGCGGCCAAGCTCCAGGGTGCCTCCTGACTGTTCCGCAGTTTAACGCGAATCCTTTGGTTGGTGTGAAAGCAGGGGCAAAACTACTCAAAGCAAAGCGAAAGAATACGGAAAAATTATGGATCAGAGCAAAGTGCGGGTTGCGATCGTCGGTGTCGGCAATTGTGCTTCGTCGCTAGTTCAAGGAGTTGAGTTTTACAAGGATGCGAAGGCCAGTGAACGAGTCCCGGGCTTGATGCATCCAATTCTCTGGCCCTACCACGTCAACGACATAGAGTTTACGGCGGCTTTTGATGTCAATCGAACAAAGGTGGGTCGCCCATTGGCGGAAGCAATCTTTGCGCAGCCCAATAATACGCAACGTTTTGCGAAATGCGCCTGCCACTGAGGCAAAGGTATTCCGCGGGGCAACGCATGATGGGATTGGCAAGTATTTAAGTCGAACTGGCGCCGGGGGAGCCTGTAAACGTGGTCGAGGTCCTTAGGGACACCAACACTGACATAGTGGTTTCCTATCTCCCAGTCGGTTCCGAAAAGGCTACCGAATGGTACGCGGAACAGGTTCTTGAAGCCGGGTGCGCATTCGTAAACTGTATTCCCGTGTTCATCGCGTCGGACAAGGACTGGCGTAGGCGGTTCGAACGAAGAGGATTACCCTTGATCGGCGATGACGTAAAGAGCCAGGTCCCAGACGGGGAGATCTGTTGTTGCCTGAACTTCACGCAGCTTCAGAGGCCAGTCATGGATGCTCCAATGGTTCCAATCCAGTGGAAACCCGTGTACAGCAATAGCATCAACATGATTCAGAACGCCTTGATTTTTCATGTTGAGAATGAAATTCGGATCGATTGGCGAAATTCCGGCCAGTACTTTGAGGACGCCGGAGTTTTCCGAAGAAATCGCCTCACTCGAGAGTTTAACCAGATTGCCGAACAAGTTCCATTGTGGATCGATTTCAAAGTCCCAATGGGACTTGTTGTTTGGTTCATTCCAGATCATTACCGCCTCGACCATGTTGCTGTCTCGGTTCAGCTCTTGTGAGTTACCGGAAAACCGGCTGCAACGTCAGAACGTCTGCATATGAAAACCTCTTCCTCAGGGTTTTCAACTATCGTAAAACCGGCACTGCGGAGCATAGCTTCGGCACAAGCTCGGTTGGGAATCCACCAGTTTGTCTCGTCACCGGCGTAACGGTTTTCGATGAAGTACATGATGGGAAATCCCTCTTCTTCGAATATATCGGTTTGCCAAAAATCGTAGTCTTTTCGAAGTGGAAAAACTTTGGCCGAGCCTCTCTGCATTGACTGGAACACGAGAATATCATTGACAACATGTTCATGAATCCGGTCAAGTGCGAGCAACGGATGCCGCAGGTGGTACAAGACGCCGAGGAAAAGGACGAGGTCGAATTTCTCGTTGAGCTCGCCTACATCGTAAACTGATAGTCGCCGGAATTCGATCTTCACAGAGTTGAGTTCACATGCGGCCGCTTCAAAGAGACGCACACTGGGCGAAAAACCTGCTTTGACCATTGAGCCACGAGTAAGATTTAGCGTGAATCGCTGCTGATTGTAAAATAGCCGATGACTGAGATGAGGAAGATGGAAGATGCGAACGAGATTCGGGGGCCACTGGACTTCAGATGGGTAGAGAGAGCCCGCCACAATGAACCGACACGAAGGATATATATTTGCCGGCGTCAACAGCAGACGTTCAAATTGACGATGCCGATCGGCGCTGTAGGTGCCGATGTAACCCAGGTCCCAAAGTTTCTTGACCCGTTGAGGAAAGTAGATGTCCGGATCCGCTGAACAGTACAGAGGCCGAACCATTCGCGCGCCGAACTGCGATCCCAACCGATCAAGCAGTGGTCCGTCCGTAAAGGAAAGATACAGGTCAAAGCGTGGAACCAGGTCAGGCGACAGATGCTCGTGATCTCCCTTTGCTAACTTGGCGAAAGTTACCGGTGTATCGATGTCGTAGAAAGCAATCGGTCCCTGCGCGTTTCGAGTGACCCAATCTGCCACGGCCGCACCCTCGGGAATGTAAGACCCGATGATAACGAGATCAGCCGAGCGGATATCGATAAGAAAACGCTGTTTGAGTTCGGCCAGTGTCTTATAAAGACTTACTTGACAGAAGAGAGGCTCCGCCAAGTCCCGATGGTTTGCGTACCACTCCACATCACGTTCTAAGAAAAGAATTTCATGCCTACGCGCTGACAGCGCGCGCAGAAGTGAACGATAAGTTGTTGCGTGACCATTGCCCCACGTTGAGGTAATCGAAAGTCCCAAGATAACGATTTTCATTGTCCAAAGGTCGACTTGAGAATCAGTTCGAGCTTCTCCGCTCTGTCGGAATAAGTATGGTCGCGTTTGGCCCGCCGGCACGCAGCTTGGCCGATTGAACGTGCGTGTGCCGGTGTCAAAGAACGCAAAATCTCAGTGACTTCCTCGCCGTCGTTCGCAAGCAGGATTTCCTTGCTGGGCTCGAAGAACTCTTCTATCCCGACCCAGTAATCGCTGATTATGCAAGCGCCGGCCGCCGCAGCTTCAAAAACTCGCGTTGCTGGCGAAAACCCGTATCTGGCCATACTTTCACGGTTGACATTCAAGACCGCGAGCGCGCTGCAATTAAAGGAGTTATGAGCCGAACTGTATAGGTGTCCGAGGTTTTTGATATTCTCGGGCTTTGCCTTGTCGTCCCATCCATTGCCGGCCAACAGAAACCGTTTATCCGGCAGAGCAACAGCAGGTTTGAAGAAAAACTCATCGATTCGCGCCTCTCTGTCGGGTAGGCGGTTGCCGAGGAAACTTAAATCGGCTAGAAAGGCTTGCTCCGATTTGACGGGATAATGGGTATTCAGATCGAATCCGTTGTAGATTGGATAGCAAGCCTGGGCTCCGCATCTTTTGTAAGCGTCAACCACGGGCTTACCGCCACCATAGGTGAGGACCATGTCGAATTTCGGGATGAGCTTTCTGAATGGTTCGTTTGGCAGGTTTTGGACTCGGTCCAGGGTTGCCGGTGCGTCTACGTCCCAAAAGGAAACAATCTGTGAAGGCCGGCGCATCTCAAGCACCGCCGACTCTAAGAGAGCGTCAAATACTCCCACGCCGCTCGCCTTGATGACCCAGTCCGCGTCACTTGCCGATTCCACCTGCTGCAAGGCCGCGCTCCTGGCATTAGGATAGACTACGACTTTCGCCAGGCTGGGGGGTCCATGTCCAGGTGGGACTGACGATCGAATGCGTCCGGTTCGTAGAAAGTGATTGAATGGCCCATTCCGTTCAGGGCTCGAACAATGCCGCGATAATAGGTAGCAGCACCGTTCCAATACGCCGAAAGAATGCTGGATCCAAAGAACGCGATTTTCATCATTGAAAATTCAGCGAATTAACGGTTGGATGATCGGCGAGTAGCCCACAATAAGTGGCGAAATAACGCGATCCGATCTCTTCGGGCCGCAAGTCGATGGCCCGATTTTGCGCTTGTCGAGCAAGAGTTGACCGAGATTCATGATCCTCAGCGAGACTGTTCAGTGCTGCGCACCACCCGGCGCAATCGTTGGTTGGAATAAGAAGAGCCGCGTCAGTCCAATTTTCTCGAAAACTGGGAATATCGCTCAGCACCAGCGCACATCCGAAAAAAGCGGCTTCCCAAACAGTTAATCCAAATGGCTCGTATAAGGCAGGCGCCGCATAGATCGAAGCCGCGCTCAGATATTCAACCAATTTGTCATTATCCAAATAACCTAACAGTTTAATATTTTGTAATGAAATATACGAACCGGATGGATGGCGGCATTTGCCTGCCGCGTAGATTGGCCACTTCACCGCCGGAGCGATTTGCGCAAGAAACTGCAGACCTTTTGCTTCGTCCCAGAGTCTTCCTGCAGTCAGGATAAAATCCTTCTTCTCAGCGGATAAATGTCGCAAACCAAAGCGGCCGTTGGGAATCACCTTTTTCGGTACTGAAAGGTCATAATTCTGTTCGATCGCCGCCAGCATGGCATTCGTGGGCGCAACCAAGAGGCTTGCGCACCGCAAAGCGGCCGACACTCGTCTGGTATATTGGGCAAACTCCTTCGGAATCGGTTCTGTTTTCACAGCGTTCCACCAAGATCTGACGCAAGAATGCGCCACAACCACTACTACCGGCGCATTCCAGGCCAGAGCTGCATGCGAAAAGCCGTTCAGATGAACGATCTGGGGACGAAAATCTCTGGCCAGATCCAGCAGCCAGATTCCGGCGGCGTCAACGTCCGCCCAAGGTGAGTCCATCCATTCGAGCTTGTAATCACTTTCGAACAATCTGAGCATTGAAATCTGTGTTGCCTGAGCTCTCTGAGCTTGAGACGGCCGCGGGCCCATCGTAGCGATGCCGACTTCGACGCCGAGCTCCACAAGCGCTCTTGCGAGATCAAGCGAATAATTCCAGACACCCCCGACACAATCTGCAGTCATCAGAACGCGCCTCGGGTGGTGGCTATTACGGCTGGACAGGCCACCCGACCAGTTCGGGTACGATTCGTTCAAGACGCATTTACCCGGCTGATGCTTCTCTTCCATTCTACCACCGTCTCATGCTGTCAGTCCGCGTTCTGCCAACTCCCGCACGGCGGCTGAAAAGTGATCTTCAGCTGACTGGGTTGAAAGCCACTCGGCAAGCTCCATGAGCCCGTGTTCAAGCCCATACACGGGTTTGTACCCAAGAATCGCTCGCGCCTTGGAGATATCACCAAAACAGTTTCTGATATCGCCGACGCGAAATTTGCCGCTAATCTGTGGCTCTATGTTCGTTTTGTTCAGCGCCTTGCCCAGCTTCTCGGCAACGTTCAGGATCGTCGAACCTCGGCCACTGCCAACATTAAAGACGTGTCCGTCGGCTTCCGGAACACAAAGCGCCAGTCCGCAGGCTTGAACAATGTCCTTGATGTAAACGAAGTCCCGCCGCTGCTGGCCATCCTCGTGGATTACCGGGGGCCGATCATTTAGCAACCGGGAAGCAAAAATTGCGAGCACACCGGTGTAAGGATTCAACAGCGATTGCCGTGTTCCGAATACATTAAAGAAACGTAGTCCAACGCACGAAATTCCATAAGCCGAAGCCACATTTATACAGAGTCGTTCTTGATAGTATTTCGACAAAGCATATACCGAAGGGAGCGACGGTACCTTTGTTTCAGGAGTTGCTATTGGCTGCAACTTTTCTTCGTCCTCGCCGTAAAGATCCCACTGGCGTAATCTAAGCTGAGCAGGACTGCGCACGGCGTTTTCGACGATTTCGTTGTTGTTGTTCCTATATAATCCTTCTCCGTAGACGCTCATGCTGGAGGCGACTACAAGCCGCTCTACCGGATGATGGGCCAAGGTTTCGAGGAGCACAGCTGTTCCCAAGGCGTTCACGTCAGAATGGGCTATTCAGGCCAGGAGAGGACCTGCTCTTCGCGGAGAACGGAGCGGAGATGACTAACAGGCTCCATGGGCTGTTGACGAAGCCCAGCCTGGCCAGGGACATAGCCCGGAGCGGCCTCCAGACCATTCGACGTGATCACACCTGTGGCCGTCGAGTTGACGAGCTGTTCAAAATTTTGGATGCGCTGAAACGCGATGATAAACGAGCGGACGAGCCGCAATCCCTCTCGTTCAGGGCGGGTTAGGCTCACTGCGAAGAAGGAACGATGAATATGGGCCGTTACGAAAGGGAACTTTCGTGGCAATGGCAGGAGGCCGCTTTGGCCGGAGATTTTACCAGGGCATGGTCTGTAAGCGACCTGATCCGACCGTGCCAGCATCGACTACTCCAGCAGGGAGCGATGGTGTCGTCCGCTCTGGGATGGTTCAGCGATCGAAGATCGAGACGTACTGGAACTTCCATATGTCTTTCGGACCACTCTGGAGACTATTCCTCGCGCGATACCTTATCTCCACGCAGCCCGCAGTCCGCTGCAAACATCGAAACAACAGCTGGCAGTGGGTCTTTGTCCTTTTTGAGCTCCCTGCAAGAAAGCGCCCCATCCGGCTTTTGGGATAGCCGAGGAACACGTCCCAGGCCTGCGCATCTGCGGTAAGGGCGACGGCCAACGGATGGACTTTTGAAAAGTGCGGTCGGAGCCATTTGTGCAAGCTGCTATTCAGCCGCCTCATCGGATGTCGGCGTGGAAGTTCTTACTGAAAGTTGCTTTTCTGCTTCCAACCAATCCTCTGCCTCATGGCCTGGCACCTGCCCTCGCGCTAGATAGAGTTCGTACGCGCGGAGTGCGATTTGCTCATGCGTCGGGACGACGATTCCGGAGCTCTCGCGATAGAATTGCGACGCTTCCGGTGCCCCCTCGGCACCAATGAGGGTGGGCTGGTTGAGGTCTACCTGCAGAGGAGGATGGTATACTTTTCACGCCCGCCATAACTGCCGCCGCATTGGACGTGTGCTCATCGGCTTAGGAAACGACGCGGCTGACGTGTCGATCACAATGTCTTTTGGAAAGTCATCGCTCGAAGCTTTCCATGTTTTCACGGAAGAGGTCGATTCCGTGGTTTCCGATGGGCCTATAGTCGAAGCGGCTTAGCAGAAGAAAACAGGTAAAGCTGCGGCCTTCCCGATCGTGATTTAGGGGAATTCCCTGACGCGAATCCCTTGTTCAGGTCTTTCGTCTTGGAGCTTTGCCGGAAATAACGGAACTGGAAAAGCGCATCTACCTCCGGGTTCATAAGAGTGAAACGCAAAGCCTCGGGGCATTGGCCGAACCGTTTCTCGTGGGTTCCACCGATTTTCAGATGCCTTCGCCAATCCTACGTTGAGGCATGACGAATGTTATGGGCAGCACCGAGGAAACCGAAAGATCGGACGATCAATTAATGGAGGCTCTTGTTGATCGAAAAAGCGAAGCGCTCGAATATATCTATGCGAGGTACGAATCGTTGCTCTGCGCTGTCATTCTGGGAGTAATTCGCGGCCAATCCGAAGTCGACGACATTGTCCACGATGTTCTGCTTCGGCTCTGGGAGCGGGGAGATCGGTACAATCCTAGCTCAGGCGGTTTGCGCGAACTCCTGGTTGCACTTGCGCGCCGCTGCGCACTTGACCGGTTGCAAAGAAGGGCAGCCAATCGCCGCGAGGATCATGAAATAACAACGCTCATGGTCTCCGCCAAAAGTGGCTATGATCGCTTCGATGAAGGATCCGAGTTGATTTCAAAAAAATAATAGTCGGCCGCCAAACCGGGAATTTCTTTATGAGCAGCTATCGTAAGGACATCGTGTGTGTGACTCAGAGTTTTGACCAAAAAAAACGGCCGTCGCAAATCCACAAAGCGAACAGATACGTGAAACAGGCTATTCTGGCAAAGGTGATTAGCGTCAAAAAGCAAAGTCCATGTTCAATTGCGGTTCGACTAGAGAGCGAAGAGCTCCAGGAGGAAGCTGTAATTGTTTCGACCGGATTGGATGGCGAACGGGCTCATACCAAAAGTCCGGACGGTGGCTTGGAAGTAACCTGCAAGGGTGATCCCAGGGCGGATGTTGGCGACGCGGTGCCTGTGGTCGTTGAGTTGCAGCAAAGGAATTAATCCGCACATTTCCCTGGCGATTTCTGGCTCGTCCACGATAAGGCCTGGAAAATTAATTCGTGGCTAAAGGGCCCCTTCGTTAGAAACGGAAAACCTGAAAGCTAAGATGGCTTGGGTAAATTAAGCGCGACTCGGCGGCTCAGTTCGCGCAGATGTCTTCGGGCCTGGCGTGCATCAGAAAAAAATTGATCGATTTCCAGCCGGCCAGCTAGCTCCAGAATGATCGCTCCATTAAAATTCGCTTCAGACAACGTAGTGGTAACGCGATACCAATCGATGGATCCGGTTCCCGGTGGCTGGTGATCGTCGCCCCGACCCTGATTATCATGAGCGTGGACCATGCGCAAGTAACCGGTGAGCTTTTGAATTATACTGCATAGATCGCCGGCTAACTGTCCGTGCCCGGTATCCAAACAGACGCCAATCGGAAACTGACTCATCGATGCTAGGATCCAGAGTAAATCACGTATGCTTGCGAAGAGCAGATGAGGAAGCTTATTTTCGATCGCACAGCCAATACCAACTTGGCGACAATGCTCTGCAACCCGCCCAAGCACTTCGCCGGCGAATCGTAAACGTTCGAATCGGTCGGCTGAGGGTTCCAGGTCGATATTCTCGGGTCCGGGATGTATCACAAAGTATCGGACCGAAAAAGCGGCGGCAGCATCAGCCGCTCGTACGATTTCTTCGTAAGCTCGTCTTCGAATATTTGCGTCAAACGAGCTGATATCAATGTGTTCGGCAAAAGGAGCGTGAAACGAGTACGCCTCAAACCCCAGTTCGTCTGCCATTCGTGCCGCTCGCGAGACTGCAGCGCGGTCATGATAGTCCAAATGAGCCGGAAACGAACAAATTTCCAAAATATTGAAACCGCCTTCCCGTATGAGGGGCAAAGTTTCTTCAATTGGCTTTTGGAAAAAAGAGCCGGTGGAAAGGCCAATGGGCCAGTCTGCCATAGAATCTCCGATTAATTAAGGATTGTTGACAACGTTCCAAAGCATCGTTGCAAGTTTGCCGGAAACACCACCCTTGTTCCTGAGAAGACTGACAGCTGAAATCGATCGCGCTGTCGAGTCTGAGCCAAACAAGTCCGGCAAACAGTCGCGTATAGAAATCTGCCCTGAACTTTGGGTCATACCCTGAGAAGATGTCGTTCCAGTGATGGTCTTCCTTGAACTTAGCGCGAATCAGATCGGCAATTTGGCTTGGGTGCCAACCGAGGGCTAACATCGCAATGGTCAGCCGGCGTACGCCAGCCGGCTTAAGAAGAAGGTCATTTGGGTGCTCGAGTATGTATCGTATGCACGGCGGAAGATCGACGAATGAGGTCTGACCTCCATAATTCGGCAATGTACTCCGAGTCGGAGTTTGTATGGAGCAAAAGAGGTCGTGAAACCTCGCCAAAAAGGAGCTCCGGTACCGTTTGATGAGTTCTACGCAGGCCGCTGATTGATCTGGAATTCTCACGCATGTTTCACTCGCCAAGGCGATGACGCGCTTGATATCGCGCATCGTGGCTAGGGTCCTCGATACATCCCCAAGCGCAGGAATTTCAAAAATCCAAGGCAACCTATCAACAATCTCTGCGCCCAAGGACGACCTCTCTCGGAAAGGTTTCAAGTACCGGCTAAATGGGGCGCAAATGCTTCTCATATATAGTGGATCACCGTATTCGGAGATGTCGAGCGAAATCATTTCTCGACCTCGTTCTCCCGGACCAACTTCGATTGCAGTAATTTCCACGGGAATTTGGGAACTACTGCTCGCTGCTGCCTTGATCTGATGAGCGAGGAATTCCATCAAGAGTCCTAGCCCACAAAACGCGGCAGCAAGATCTGCGTCCACAGGCGTTTGCTCATTTGGGGCAATCGACTTATGCCAATCGGAGCGGTCGCAGAATGGGCGACCAATCGCCTCTAGGTGCTCAAAGGCGGTTGATTTGCGAGAAATCTGCCAAACGAAATGATGTCCGCGGCCGCTGACCAAGTGCAATGGGTTGAGACCGAATTCGGCGAATATGGTCTCCGTAGCCAGGCGAACCGGTTCCTGCAGGAGGAACGTTCGCTCAGGTTGGAGAAAGGGCTCAGCAGAAAAATCGAAGTTGACGTACTCAATATCAAGATCAGCAATGAGAGATTCGCGATCCCACATCGAGCGTGAAATCTCCAAAAGATCGTTGCCGCTGGTCGCAACCCAGCGTTCGGAATATTTTCGGAATCACCGATCGTCATGAAAAAGCAGCTCGGATACTTATCGCGGTGACTTGCAAAACCGAGAAATTCTTCAATCCTCGAACGTACGGAAAAATTCGAATAATATCGCACCCTCGACAAAGTTCGTTACGCCTGCCAGCGGCGGATGTTCCTTGGTTTGCTCACGAAGCAGTTTTATTCTTACTAAGAAATGCCCATGAAAAATAATACAATCAAGACATCCGCCAGGCTGAACAGGAGCGAGGGAATGGTAAACAAGAATATTGAAGCACTATGCTCTGGACTATAGCAGTCATCTTATTGATTTTGTGGCTTCTTGGTTTTTCATTTCATGTCGCTGGCGGTTTGATCCACATTATCTTAGTGATCGCAGTGATTGTAATAATAATCAGACTGGTGACAGGCCGAGCTCCTTAAGAGGATGTTAGATCCTATCGCAGGGGTCAGTGCGCGGCGGCCGCCGATGCCGTTGCCGGTTTCCGCGCAATGAGCGTGAATGCGAGGCGTATGCATGAACATCCGCTGAACCCTTGCCATGCGAATCACTCTCGAATTAACTTGATGGCACCCACCGCCTCACATGAAGATCGGGCTGTTAAACCGCCGAGAAGCGACCTAATTCGCGGCGCGATCGCTTCGGTAGTCAGCTATTTGGAACTGCGGCTGCGACTTTTCGGATTAGAGTTTCGCGAGGCAGGCCTTCATTTACTTGTTTTGGGTTTGTTATTGGCCGGCACCGTCGTTTGCTTTGCCGGCTTTGGCGTGATGTTAATCGTCTTTCTGCTTTACCTGATGATGCTGATACTCCACTGGGCTTGGGGCTGGAGCGCCCTGGCTACAGCAGGGTCGCTACTTTTTATCAGCCTCGCAGTCGGAGTCATCTTTAGAGCCAGGATTGCTAAACCGCTTTTCCCTATGACGTTCGCGGAGCTTCAAAAGGATCGCCAATGGCTGGAACACAGGACAAAAAGCAGCAGATAGCCGAGGACTTGGCGAAAGCTAGAATGCAGGTGCACGATTTTCTGTTGCTTTTGAGGCGCGATCTTGATGTCCGCCTGCGCATCGTCCAGTCGATTCAGCATTATCCATGGGAATGGGTTACCACCGGATTCATGTGCGGGTGGCTTCTGTCCCGCTTACCAGCACGAAAAAAGAAGATCTACGTTTACAGCGAGGACCAAGAGCAGGTCAAAAGAGATCGCGGTAAGACGCTGAGCAAGGTCAGAGCGCTAGCATGGAGCACTTCCAAGCCTCTGATCGCCGCATACATTGCGAAGAAGGTGGCGGAGAAAATCAAGACTCATACGGCGAGGACAGAAGCTGATTAAAATGAAATGGAATCTACCAACGCTAATTTAGAAATAAGATTGCTGGCACTGAGCATGCGCGTCTGGCGTGCGTCTGGCGTTATGCGCATCTGTTGGTAGAGAGATTGAGGGGCAACCGTGTCCGGCCATCTGGGCAGAATTCAATTTTCTCCGGAAGATCTCTGTTGGTTGGATTCGGAATCGTTGATGGATGGTTACTTTCCCGGCAGCTTTTTCCGAAACGAGGACAGACTCCCATGGCTTTGAGCGGGAAAAGTGAAACACATCCTTCCCAACGGATCAGCTCCTCCTCCAAAGCCAGGCACGTGAAACCTGGACGTGGATTCTTTTCTTTGGCCGCAGAACTTCTTGGAGCTGTAGCAATCAGCTTAGCGCAACGCTATGCAAAGTCCTGGAGCTCCTCCCTGACGAGGCAAATTAAACATCCGGCACGCGCCCGAGAACTCCCAACTCCCTCGGTGGCGACTGAGCGAGTCATTCTCCCTGGAGGACAGGATCGTTCTGAAATGGCACCCAAAAAACCCGGGGCCGAGAAGTCTTATCCTAAAGGCGTCGTATCACTTTTCCAAAATGCGGCACGCGAATGGATGGAAGATAAATGCCCTCAACTGGGCGCAGCATTAGCCTACTTTACGGTCTTTTCCTTGGCGCCGCTGGAATGGAAGGGATTATTGCTGAAGGTGCTGAGATGATCGAGGAAGAAGCCGATCCGGAGGTCAAGGATGCGGGGTTGATCTCAGCGGCACAACGCGTCGAGCATTACGAAATAGCCGGATACGGAACCGTGCGGATTTATGCCGAATTGTTAGGAGACAAGGAAGGCGCGAAACTTCTTGAAACAAAACTTCGAGAAGAAGAGGAAAAAGACAAAGAGCTTACAAGAGTTGCAAAGTCAGCTATTTATGTGGCGGCGGCTAAATGATTGACCGCGGTGTTCGACTTTTGTCCGCGTCGACTGCGCGGCCTGGGTGAAAGGCGCCCAAGCGGCGCCGCGCCCGCCCCGAATATCGTCACCTTCGGGCTGGAGACTCTACGCTAAGTCCCGCTACGGTTTTGCGTTCAAGGCTTCGGCAATCAAAGGAGAATTTTGTAAACGGATTAAATTGGACCCCTCTTGAGACATTCAAGGCGCGGGACCATGCAGGCTGGGATGTTACGATTCCATCCACCGATTTTCGGAAGATTGATCAGAACATTACTTGCGAAGTCATCGAGTTTTTGAATCAATTAGAAGGGCGTCCCTTTTTCGGTGAGGATTGCACTGGCCTGGTCGAGAGGGCTTTTGGAAAAAGAAGACTGTTTGCCGACAGTCCGACTGCGGGATTAATCGGCTTTGGGATGCGTGTCGGCGATCCGGCACTTATGCTGTTGAGATCCGATGTACAACTCGATGCGGACACCGAAAGACGCGTTCGTGCAGACGTTCTCCGGACTCTCGCGGATCCCACGACTGACTGGGATGCCCCAAATGGTCGTCTTTGGATTAAGCGAGGCTTGCTCGTGTTGGCGATTGTCGCGCTTTGGGCCGGCTTGAAAAGGCTTCGCGTCAGCCGGTTACAGGGTGGAGACTGACAAGGCAGCTTTACGAATTTAAGTGCGAAGCGCGAGTTCTTCCTGAGACCTTAATCTCGCTGGTCTGAAGCGCGGCCTCGCTAAAAATCGGTCTGCTCATGAAAAATTGCCGCGCGCCGCGGCGGTCTTGCTCGCGAGCAAAGCTGAGCTCATCGAGGGACGTTAGAACCGCACTGGCCTGCAGTTGCGATCGTGAATTGTATGCGACTGGCTCCTACCGATAAATTTAAACTGAGTTCCACGGCCGAGGGCCAAGTTTCGCTTGGCGCCTTAATTCGCTATCTGCAGGCGGGTGAATTACCTCGCAGGGGCGCAGATCTACTTACGGGACAACGTGATGCTCCGAGAGCCTCTGAAGCCCGAACACATCAAAGACCGCCTGCTTCCTCATTGGGGAACACACTGCCAAGCGTGGCTTCAGGGCTACCTCCTTACGGGAAGGCATGGACTATTTCCTTCCTACGAAGCGTTCCTGAACATTGTGCTGAACGGATCCTTTATTACGAGTATCTACTCCGCGATTTCGTTCGACGGATCCAGGAAACCGGACGCGATCCAGAAGAAATCACGGGCTGGCGTTGGCAGGGGGTAAGGAAATGAATGTTCTCGCGAATTGAAAGCAATGAAAGCGGGCCGCGTATACGTCGGAACGAGCGGCTGGAGTTATAAAAGCTGGGGAGAATCTTTCTATCCGGCCGGTGTGTCGCCCAGCCGGCAGCTGCAGTTTTACGCAACCCAGTTCCCGACCGTCGAAGTCAACGGGACATTCTATCGTCTTCCAACTCAAAAAACCTTTGCGGCATGGAATCAGAATGCACCGCAGGTTTTTCTCTACAGTATAAAAGGCAGTCGCGCCGTAACGCACTTTAAGCGCCTTCGCCCGGGGGCCAAGTCATTCAAAATTCTGTTAACCCGTTCGCGTTCGCTTCGAAGCCACCTCGGGCCTATCCTGTGGCAGTTGCCAGGCACCCTGAAAAAAGGACGTGGTGCGTCTCCGCAGCTTTTTGCAACGTTTAACCGCCGGGTTCGCCATGCGATCGAATTTCGGGATCCGTCCTGGCTCGATGAGGAAGTTTTCAAACTCCTCCGCAGGCATGGGGTGGCAAACGTTGCTCTAAGTTCGACAGCTATGCCGAAGTGTCTCGAAATTACCGCACGGTTTGTTTATGTGCGGTTTCATGGCTTGGCGGGAGGGGCAGCACACGACTATACAGACGGAGAGCTGAGGCCCTGGGCTAAGTTCTTGCGTCACGCCGCACGAGAGGGAGTCGACGCATTCGTCTACTTCAATAATGATATTAATACGCGAGCGCCGTCGAACGCGCTGCGTCTCATCGAATTGGTTGGGCCCTTTGCGGTGCGGCCAGCGCAAAAGCGGAACTAGAACAGCACAAAGTTTTTTTTCACAGTTCAGTTTGAATCCGTCCGACCAACCCCGTGGGAAAGGGAAAAGGGGATCGAAATTTCATGTATTCGTCAGATTTCTCTTCTTTTGATGAGGCCGCGGCGGAGAAATTCGTGAGCCGCGAGGTTGTAGATCAACGAGGTGAACGGATCGGTGCTATGGCGGGCTTTTGGTTGGATCCAAGCACGTTTCGGGTGGCCTATATCGGCGTTAAGAGTTCATCATTTCCCCACAAACGCCATGTCGTTCCCGCAGCAGACAGTCACATGGAGGGAAATGGCACAATCCGGATCAGCTATTCTGCCGAGCAGATCAGACGGGCTCCGACAGCTCAACTGGGACTTGAGTTCGCGCAGGTCGAAAAAGAGGATGTAAACGCACATTATGAGAGGTTTGTACCTCTGAAAAGAATCACCTCCATCGAGGAGACTCGACCCGAGGAGGCGCTTAGTCCTCAAGATGATGGTTGCTGCTCGGCTACTCGGACTTCGGTTCCTCCTTCTTAGGCTTTTTGGGTTCTTGCTTCTCGCCCTTGTCGTGGTCCGGACTCGTGCGCTGGGACTGCTTTTCTTCCACCCGCGGCCTAGCTTCAGGTGATCGTTGAAGTTCCCCAGGTTGGCTTTTTTTTGCTTCCGGCTGATTTTCCGAACGCGAGCTTCTGTCATTTGGCCGATCCTCGCCCGGTTGGTCTCCGCGTGGCTCAATCGCCTTTCGCGGTTCATTCGATTGTTCTTTGGTACGCTCGCCTGGGGATTGATTCTGGGCGTTCGGCTGCTCCTTTGAAGGAGATTGATCTGTCGCAGGCATGTGACTTCTTGATTCTTCGGAACGTGATGGGGTCGGTTTAGTGGCCTGACGTTCCTGGTCTCTGCGCTCGAGCGAACGCCGCGAAATAGGCGAAGATTCAGCAGGAGCGGGCATTTCAGCGCGGGGTGTGCCGGACGGTGAGGACGCTGAAGAAGGGCTTTCAAACTTTTGTTTCTGGCTTTCGCCAGAGCCCTGAGGGGTTGGCGACGGTGCCGCAGGTTGGGCAGTCTCCGCGCGAGGAGCGTTAGCTTCTTGTTGAGTCGGTTTCCTTGATTGCAGGTTCTGTTCGCCTCCGGCACGTGTTGGAGAAGAGCCCGGTCGAGGCGGCTGTTCCTGTGGAGTTGGAGTTGCCTGCTGAGTGCCCGACCGCTCCTGGCTCTGCGGCGAAGCTTCCGAGGCGGAAGGGTTGCCGGAAGTTTGCTCCTGGGCCCCTTTTCTGCCGCTTGATTTTGTGAATTCGCGGTCCCTGGCTTCGGCGGAGTTGGTCTTGGCGGCAAGTCGGCCGGAATCGGTGTTTGCCGCTCCATTGGTTGTATCGTAGCCCTCGGGGGGCCATTACTTGCAATTGATCACCTCTTGTGTTGATCCCGAAGCGCCCCTCATTTTCCGTGACATAACTCAGTTTGTAACTGGGGATCTTCACTTGAGACGAAACCTGTTCGTAACGAGGTCCGTTGACCGCAAACTACGTCGCCACCATAAACGATATCGGTGACGTTCTTGGTCCTGGAAAAGAACTCCACATTGTTTGCAGGTCTAAGAATCACGTCACGATAATTAGGCCGCGATAAATCCCCTATCTTCACGAATAAATAGGCTGCAGGACCGATATCGTAGTAGTTATCGACCCAGTCTCCCACCCGTGTTGGCGAGTCATCTGGCACCTCCGGAGGTAGAGGGGCCCAGCCAACATGATCGCTACTTTCTCGCCAGGGAGACCCAAGCCGGAGCCCATCGGCTCCCGGGAATCCAAACCCAACCTGTGTCACTGCGCTGTGCCCAACGCCCGTAATGGTAGGTTGCCCAGCCGAAATCTTCATTCGAAATCCAGGTCCAGCCTTGGTCCGTATAGGCCCAGTGCCCATCACTGTAGGGTCTCCAGTCGCCATCCGAAGCCGCGACGTCAGGTTGCCAGACTTCCCCATAAGTTGTGTCGTTAAACCAGTGGCCGCCTGATTGCAGGCCTTGATAAAAAACGTCGTAAGATTGCTGTGCTCCGGAATCGGGCGTTTGCGCCTCGGCTGAATTCGTGTGTCGGCCGGGCTTTTCCGAACGCGCTGCCGGCGGAGGCGCTTGGGGAAGTTGTTTCCCTTCCTCCAATCGTTTCATTCGATCTTGAAGATCGGCAACATCATTACGCAACTGATTAACCTGACTTTTCAGATTCTGCTCATCCTGTTCCAGCTGATCGATTCGATCTTCGATTGTTGGTTGCCTCGTGTTGCTGTTCCGAGTGTCTTGTGCCGGCAGGTTGCTGGCGCTTGCCAGCGACCACGCAAGCAATGCGACAGTAAAAATTCGTTTGCTCATAGTTCAGTGTGAATAATTCGAACGCTAAGCTCTTTTCGTGCTCATATTAATTTCGGTTTCTGTAAATAATCCGAAATAACGAGGCCGCGCCTCAGGCCTGCGAAATGGGAGGGGTTTCTAGCTGGCTGCTAGCCATGATCAGCGTCGCGGCTCAGGCGAGGATCCTGAGGTATTTGGGCAGGGTGAGCTTGCCCATGATTTTCTTATTACTGGCCATAAGCATCATAAACACCCATAACAGGGGCTGCCGTAATACCGTTGAGGGTTGCCGACCACACAGCGCCCGAATGGGATCCGGACCCAAAAGTCCAAAGAGTTTACTAACCCAGGAACCTGGTTTGACTGGAAAGACTCGAAGGCGCAAAACTGCTTTTCCACTTCCTGCAGCTGCAGTTTCGCCCGCAGGAGACAGTTCAGGGCTGCTTGCATCTTGGTCTTGTATCACTCTAAAGCTCTATGAATCGGCCCTGGAATCGTCGTTGGACGGCTGCTTTCCGGCCTTTCGCCAAAAATACTGGGCATCATCTGTCTCGAGATTAGGTTGCACACTATCATCGGCTGTGTTCAGATCGGAACAGTGACGACAGAGAAGCCTGAGACTTGTTCAACGAGCCGCTTGATGGATGCAAACGCCGAGCTTTGATGTAATTGAAATCGAAAATCAGTACTACGTAAGTGCGCAATCGTCTTTAGCCGATAATCAGACGAATGTCCTCATGACGGGAGACTTATTCGCCGTTTTCGATCGGCGCGGCGATTTCCGCACCCTGTCGTCGACGGAGCAAGGGCTCTTCTATAAAGAGATGAGACACCTTTCCCGCCTTGTGCTTCGCCTGGAAGAACAAGCTCCTCTTTTACTGAGTTCCTCCGTACGGCGGGACAACGCCGTATTTACGGCCGATCTCACGAATCCTGACCTGCGATTAACGGATCGCAGGGATCTCGGTCGGGGGAAGCTGCATTTTTCGCGTTCGACTTTTCTCTGGGGAAACAGCTGCAGGCAGCGCATCCAGGTGCAGAATTACGATGCTGAAATCGTGACACTCGAGTTGATCATAGACCTTGAGTCCGATTTTGCCGATATTTTTGAGGTTAGAGGATTTCATCGCAACCGGCGCGGCAATCTTCTCAATCCGCGCCTGGAGCCGAGCGCCGTAACTCTGCTTTACCAGGGCCTGGATGGGGTTCAGCGAGGGACTCGCATTGAATCAAGCATTTTGCCTGCAGTTGTTTCTGCAAGCCAAATGCGGATTCCCATTCAGCTTTCGAAGGGCAAGCAGACTGAGGTCGCTATCGATATTCATTGTCGCGCGGGCGAGGCAGCTGAAGTTTCCCACCTTGAAGGCAATGTCCTGAACCTGCTTGAGAAGCGAGGAGCCGAACTCTCCGGAGTTGATATCTATACCTCCAACGAGCAATTCAATGATTGGATTGGTCGGTCCGTGGCCGATTTGAAGATGTTAGTTACTCCGACCCCGGATGGGTTGTACCCTTATGCGGGTGTCCCCTGGTTTAGCACGATCTTTGGTCGCGATGGAATTGTTACGGGTTTGGAATATCTCTGGATGTGCCCTGAGATCGCTAAAGGGGTTCTCACCTGTCTTTCTTCCATGCAGGCAACGGAGCTAGACCCGGATCGTGATGCGGAACCTGGGAAAATTCTGCACGAAATGCGGCAAAGCGAAATGGCTCAAACTGGAGAGGTCCCGTTCGGCCGCTATTACGGAAGCGCCGACTCAACGCCTTTGTTCGTGCTGTTGGCAGCGGCTTACTATAAACGCACTGGTGATCTGGAGTTGGTCAGCCGAATTTCTCCGAATATCGAACGGGCACTGAATTGGATCGATCAATATGGAGATCCTGATGAAGATGGGTTCGTCGAGTATGGGCACT
>DASZHC010000158.1:0-7389 GCA_035938215.1 Chthoniobacterales bacterium | reverse complement strand
GTTCGATCAATTTCTTGATATCGCTAAAGCCGAAGGATTGGACATTTCCAGACCTCCGGATGATTTCGACGCCGAATCTCTCGGCAAATGCCTGCTGGTTGGCTTTTCTGATCATCTTAGCCGGCGGGTCGATGCCGGAACATTGAGATGCGATCTAGTCCATAGTCGTCGCGGCGTTCTTGCCAGGGAAAGCGTGGTGCAAAAGAGCCCTCTCTTTGTAGCGGCAGAGATTCGCGAGATACAGGCGCGTGACGAAGAGTTTTTGATTCTACTGTCGCTCGCAACCTCCGTACGAGAGGAATGGTTACGCGAGCTCTACCCAGAAGACTTTCAGGAAACGCACGCCGAGTATTATGACCCTGCATTGCGTCGGGTCGTGGCTCGCACCGACCTGACCTTCCGCGACCTCGTGCTGCACAGTCGCAAAACCGACCCACGCGGGGACGACACAACTGCATCCGCGCTCGCCGCCGAGGTTATCAATGGCCGGTGTCCGTTGGACCATTGGGACCATGAAGTCGAACAATGGATAACCCGGGTAAATTGTTTGCACGACTGGTATCCGGAATTGGAGTTACCGGAGATCGATCAGGAAGCTCGCAGTTACTTGATTACCCAAATCTGCCATGGCGCCACCGGTTACCGCGAGATCAAGGACCGTCCGGTTTGGCCGGTACTCAAAGCGTGGTTACCAGGGTCAAAATTGCCGTTAGTTGATCGTCTGGCGCCGCCCCGGTTCGATCTTCCCGGGGGCAAGCGGTTGAAGCTTTCGTATACCCGAGGGCAACCGCCGGTGTTGTCCGCCCGAATCCAAGATCTTTATGGCGTCGAAGAATCTCTCAAAGTTTGCGCCGGGCGAATCTCAGTCCTGATTCATGTATTAGCTCCAAATAATCGCCCCGTTCAGATCACCCAAGAGCTATCGACGTTTTGGCGTGAAGCGTATCCCAAGCTGAAGCTGGAGCTTCAACGAAAATACCCGAAACACGAATGGCGCTAGCCTGCTGGCGCCTGCCAGCACGCTATGACAAATGACAAATGGTGAGGCTACCCGGCGCGGGGCAGAAGGTCCCCGCATCTGTCATTTGTTATTTGTCATCTGTCATTTCGAAGTAATGCCTGCGCATTACTTCGAGTCTTCGGTCCAGGGCTTATTGGTCTGATAATAGACCAGGCGCTTTTGAAACTCAGGAATGTCTTCTGAATCCGCGCCAAGGATCGCTTTACCTTCCCAACGTTGAGCCGAAGCGAAATCTCCCTGCGCCGCGTACGCCGCTGCTAAAACATCCAAAATCGTCGCATCCTTTTGATGAGCCAGTTTGGCTGCTTCCGTTGCTAGCTGCATCGCGGCAGTCGGGTTATGAATCTTTGGATCTTTCGTAGTGGCAAACAACCACGCTGCTCCCGCCCGGCTGTAGGGATCCTTTGGATCTGTCTTCGCTGCCTCTAGAAAGGTATTAATTGCCTCCGCTCTATTGCCGAGCCGGCTCTGTGCGTTAGCCTTCAAAATCTGGAGCTGACAAACATTCAGCCGGTTCGCGTCTCCGTTGTTAGTCTGCAAAGCATGATCGACCGCGTCGATGACATCTTTGTGGCGGTTCAAATTCGCCGCGGCGGCGGCTCTCGCCGCGTATAGCCACCAACGTTCCGGATGCTGTTTTACCGCCTTGGTTACGAATTTGTAGGCGTCTTTCCACTGGCCATTCTCGCAAAATACCCCAAACGCGCTCGCTTCTTCTTTCTCCTCGGGCGTAAATTTATGCCCGGGAGGGAAAATCTCGTCAAAGCTTTGGGTCGGAGCGGGCCCCTGGCCTTTGCGCGCTATTCGGTGCTTTGTTAAAGACCGCCGCGAGTGTCCCTTGGCAGCTTGGCTTTTCTTAGCTGCAGCTTTTTGTGATGAACTCGAAGACGCCAACGCCGGAGCGGTTCCATTCAGCAGCCCTACCGCCAATAAAAAGATTCCTATTATTCTCAAAACAAATGTCACTTTTCCGTGCTTAAACCCCTTACCTCTGAACCGGATCTCAATAGTTTACAACCGTCTCCGAAAAAACTTCAGCAACCAGTCTATCGGACTGAACGTCCGAGAACTTGCCGTAGACCTGCACTGACGCCACGATTTTTTGGTTTTTTATTTTAACCGGCATATTGTACCAATTCTCTTCACTATGATTGCGGGAACTTCGAGCCGCGAAGTGACGGTGCAAGATCGCCTCCGCGGAGCAGTTTGGGGTCAATTTGTCGGTGATGCCGCCGCCCTGGGTAGCCACTGGATTTACGATCTCCAAGAATTGTCTGTTAAATTTCCGGGTGGGGTTGTTGGTTTTGAAAGCCCGGCGCCCGATCATTATCACGCGAGTCGTAAGCCTGGCGACCAGACCCATTATGGCGAGGGCGCGTTGGTGCTCCTCGAATCTATTGCCGAGGTTGGTGCGTTCGACGCCCAATCGTTCGGAAAACGATTTGTAGCGACCTTCGGTTCGCCCAATTATCACGGTTATCTAGACAAGGCGACGAGCGGTACGTTAGAAAATTATAAGCGCTTTTGCCAAACTAACCCTGCCGAAAGCTATGACTTCCAACAAGGCGCTGATGACGATCATCTCGCTGGCGGGTCACGTCTCGCCAGCTTAGTCGTGCGCTACTGGCGTGACCCGGGCCTACCTGATCTGGTGGAGGTAGCAACGAAGGTTTGTCAAAACAAGCCTGCTACCATTGGATACATGAAATTTCATGGGCTCTTCTTGGTAGAGCTTTTGTTAGGACGAGACATCCACCGCGCCCTGAACAATGCTCAATTCAGACTCGATTTTGTAGCTCCGGCTCTAAGTCCGGAGATCCGCCAAAAAACGCAACAGGCTCTGGGCGAAACATTCGAGGAGGTAACCGAAGCAACCCTAACTTTCGGCCAAGCTTGCCCGTTACCTCAAAGTTTTCCCTCAGCGCTGCACGCCTTCTTAAAGCATAGCGACGACTTCGAGACTGCGATCTTAGCCACTCTCCGGGCCGGAGGCGACAACGCCGGACGCGCCGCCATGCTCGGCGCCTGGCTAGGCGCCCATCTCGGTATCGACGCGATCCCAAAAGATTGGCGCTCGAAGCTGTCCGCCGAATCCCGCATCTCCACCGCGCTGGACAGAATCCTCCTCGACGAGAGCCGCTAGGGAAGAAAGGTGAAAAGTGAAAGGTGATAGGTGAAAAGTGGGACGCCGAAGATGCTTGACGAATGGGACGTCAGTTACTGAGGCGACGTGCGTCTCGCCGAAGACGTGATCGCGTGACCTTTCACCTGTCACCTTTCACTTTTCACCTTCTCTACTTACCCCGCCTCCCGTAAGAAACCCCCCGAGCGGTCCGATACCCTCGCACCGGCTTGGACGGCTGTTTATCTTCCTCAAACAAAGCGGTATAAACGTAGGGAAAATCTTTTAGCCTTACCCGCGGCACTTTCTGGTCGATAAAACGCTCGATATCGAGCATTGCCTTCAATTCCTCAGCAATGACCAACGTAAAAGCGTCTCCGGCTTGTTCAGCCCGTCCCGTGCGCCCAATCCGATGGACGTAATCTTCCGGATGGAGCGGGATGTCGTAATTCATGACATGGGTAACCCCAGCGATATCAAGCCCACGAGCAGCGATATCTGTGGCCACTAGCACTTCATAGGTCCCTTTCTTGAACCCCTCCAGCGCTGCAATTCGTTCGCGCTGGTTCCGGTCAGAGTGCAGTACGGTGACGGAATGCTTCAGCACTTTTAGCCGGTTGGAAATTTCGTCTGCCGCCTGTTTGGTTCGGGTAAAAACAATGACGCTCTCATAGTGGGTCTGCTCTAAGAGCTGGACCAGGAGATCGAACTTCTGAGCCGCTGCCACCGGATAAAATGCATGCGTCACCGTTACTGCCGCTTTCCGTACACCGATGTCAATTACGATAGGATTCTGTAAAACCCAGGAAGCGAAGCTACCGATTTCAGGCGGAATCGTCGCCGAAAACAAAAGGGTTTGCCGTTGTTTCGGACAGAGCTCCACGATTTTGCGAACGTCGGGTAAAAAGCCCATGTCCAGCATGCGATCGACTTCATCCAGGACAAGAATTTCGATCGATCTCAAATCCATGATCCCTTGCTGCTGCAGATCCAGTAACCGGCCGGGAGTCGCGATAATGATATCGATGCCGAATTCGAGCAGCTTCTTCTGCCGATCGTACCCGACTCCGCCGTAAAAGACCCCGATCTCAGCTTCTGAAAAACGGCCGTAATACTGAAACGCATTCTCGACCTGCAACGCCAGCTCGCGTGTCGGCTCTAAAACCAAACAACGAGGACCTTTCCGCGTCCCCAGCAGAGTGAGGATAGGCAGCGCGAATGCCGCCGTCTTACCGGTGCCCGTCTGGGCCGATCCGATGAGATCTTTCTTTTCCAGGATCAACGGAATACATCGCTCCTGAATTGGCGTCGGTTCGACGTAGCCTAGGGACTGCACGCCATGCACAACTGCGTCTGATAGACCTAGGTTCTGAAAGCTCATCCGGGCTTGAAGTATCGGGTATTCGCCCGAAATCGCAAATGCCAAGGAAACAGGAGCCAAAATCTAGGAGCCCTGAGGCGAGCGGGCGAAACGGCGAATGGGCGCACCGGCGAGGCGCGTATCCGCGCGGCAGGCTCGATGAATTTAAGGCGTTCCCTGCGTAAAAGGCGAACGGATTGGACTTACGCGGTGTCGCCGCCTCGCCCATTCGCCGTTTCGCCGTTTCGCCCACTCGCCTGCTGACTCCTGCCCTTTGCTTTCTTGCCGCCTTCAAGCTATTCCCAAAGAAGTGACAAAAAAGGTTTTGTTCATTTGCACGGGAAACTTCTATCGGAGCCGCTTTGCCGAGGCCCTTTTCAATTTCCACGCCAAACAACGGAGAATTCCGTGGCAAGCGTATTCACGAGGGCTCGCGATCCATTGGGCGGATGGAATCCTATCTCCTTTTACGGCTGCGGCACTATCAGCTCGACAAATCCCGGTGTCCTACACAGGTCCGGGTCGGATCCAACTCACTGAGAACGACTTAGAGACTGCAGACCTTTGCATCGCCTTGGATCGCAACGAGCATCTCACGATGATGGAACAGCAGTTCCCCACTTGGACCCAAAGAATTCAATATTGGGAAGTTCCAGATATGCCGCTCGCGCTGCCGGACGTGGCGCTGCCGGCTATCGAAAGCCAAATCCTCCACCTGCTCGATCAGTTGCCAAATGTCCCTTGAATTTGATCTTCCCGGCATAAGAAAAATCGGCAGCGGCAAAGTCCGCGAGATTTTCGACGCAGACGAGCACGTTGTGATCGTCTCTACCGATCGTATATCGGCCTTTGATTGTATTCTACCGCAACCAATTCCAGGAAAAGGTTCTGTCCTGAATCAGCTCTCCGCCCATTGGTTCCGGAAGTTCGCGGATATTCCCAACCATTTTGTTTCGACCGAAGTCACCGAATTTCCTGATCAATTTCGGCCGTTCGCAGCCCAACTGGCCGGCCGCTCCATGCTGGTTCGGAAAGCTAGCCCATTACCAGTGGAATGCGTGGTTCGCAGCTATCTAGCCGGCTCAGCTTGGAAAGAATATCAATCCACCGGCCAAGTTAGCGGCCACCCGCTGCCGGCTGGATTGAAACTCGCCTCTCGCCTTCCGGAACTACTCTTTACCCCTTCAACCAAGGCACAGACCGGACACGACGAGCCGATCTCCTGGAACCAATTCTGCGAGTTAGTAGGCCCTCAATTCGCCGAACTAGTTCGCGAGACCAGCCTATCTTTGTTCCTTGAAGGGAGCGATTTTGCCTACGATCGCGGCATCATCGTTGCCGACACAAAATTTGAGTTTGGCGTGATCGACGGTCAATTGGTCCTCATCGACGAATGTCTGACGCCGGATTCCTCGCGATTTTGGCCGGTTGCCGGTTACCAGGAAGGGATTAACCCGCCAAGCTTTGACAAACAATTCGTGCGCGACTATCTGGAATCTGTCGATTGGAACAAACAACCGCCCGCCCCGTCTTTGCCTGCTGAGGTAGTGGAAAAAACAGCTCAAAAGTACCAAGACGCCTTGGTACGATTAACGGGTTATCGGTTGGCCTCTCGCCAATAACCACGTTTCTTATTGTTTGATCATGATCGACTTGGAAAAGTACTTGCCCAAAAAGGGTGGGTTCGACCTTAAAAAGATTCTAGTACCGCCAGGTAAAGAGGTAGATTTGGAGAAGGACTTCGAGACGGGCTACACCGGCGCTTACAAAGACAAGAAAGAAGCCGAAGTCGATCTCGCAGCGAACGTGCTACGTCTGGCCGACCAGCAGGACCTGTTATTTGCCAACGATACTTACTCACTTTTGATCGTGTTCCAGGCGCTCGATGCCGCCGGGAAAGATGGCACCATTAAACACGTCATGTCCGGGGTTAATCCTCAAGGTTGTGAGGTCCATAGTTTCAAGACGCCGTCGACCGAGGAGCTTGATCACGACTACTTATGGCGGGCAACCCGTAACTTACCTCGCAGCGGACAAATCGGGATTTTTAACCGTTCGTATTACGAGGAAGTCTTAGTTACCCGAGTACATCCCGAGCTTTTAGAAAACCAGCATTTGCCAAAGCCGGATAAGAAAACCATTTGGAAACAGCGTTTCTCGGACATCAATAACTACGAACGATACCTGACCGATAATGGGACCGTTATCCTGAAGTTCTTCCTTAATATGTCCAAAGAAGAACAGAAGAAACGCTTTCTAAAGCGAATTGAAGAAAAAGAGAAGAATTGGAAATTCTCGGCCGCAGATATTCGCGAACGGCGTTTTTGGCCTGACTACATGGATGCCTATGAACAAACGCTCACTAACACCAGTACTTCCTGGGCGCCTTGGTTTGTTATCCCTGCTGATCACAAATGGTTTACCCGTCTCTCTGTGTCGCAAGTGATCGTAGCGACGTTGAAATCCCTGGACCTCAAATATCCCACGGTCCCAAAAAGCAAGGCTGAAGAGCTCGAAAAAGCGAAGCAAGAACTTCTCAGTGAGAAGTAGAGACGAAGTTTCTACATGCATTTTGAAGTACTTTCCACTGACATTGTCTCCCGTGCCCGACGCGGACGTCTGACTACCGCCCACGGTGTGATTGAAACCCCGGTGTTTATGCCGGTCGGAACCCAAGGAACGGTCAAAGCGACCACCCCTTCCGAGTTACTCGAGGTAGGCGCTCAAGTGATCTTGGGGAACACCTATCATCTCTTTTTGAGGCCCGGTCTAGAAGTCATCCAGCATTGTGGCGGCCTGCACAAGTTCATGGGCTGGGACCGTCCCATCCTGACTGATAGCGGAGGGTTTCAAGTTTTCTCCCTGTCTAAGTTGCGGCGCATTACG
>DASZHC010000157.1:0-11542 GCA_035938215.1 Chthoniobacterales bacterium | reverse complement strand
GGGACTCTTTTGGATAAGGTCGCAGCTCAGGGGATCGATACTTTTGTGACGGGCGAGGGACCTCACCACACGTTTGCCTTAGCCGAAGAGCTTAAGATCAACCTCATTTACGGCGGTCACTATGCCACAGAAACATTTGGTGTTCGGGCGCTCACCGCCGAAGTGGCGGCAGAATTTGATCTACCGTGGCTTTTCCTGGACCATCCTTCCGGGTTATGAATGAACGGCAATGATCGATCGAACGTTTTTCGAGGGCGTTCCCTTGGTTTGCGCCAAGTCGCTTATTGGATGTGAATTGGTCTGGGGCGAAACTTCCGGCATCATCGTCGAGACCGAAGCCTATGCGGAACATGGCGACGCGGCCAGCCATACATTTCTTCAGCGCGGAGCGCGTAAATTTATTGAAGAACATCCTGCCGGAACGTTGTACGTCTACCTCAACTATGGAATCCATTGGCTCCTCAATTTCCTGGTCAAGGGAAGAGATGCAAATGGTTTCGTCCTGATACGTGCGCTTGAGCCCGTCTGCGGGATCGAGGTGATGGCTGAGCGTCGCGGCTTTTCGGAACTTCACAGGCTCTGTTCGGGCCCGGGCAAGCTGACACAGGCGTTGGCGATCGATCAGAGATTTCATGGCCGGGACTTTTTTGAAATCGCCGGGACAAAAATTTTGCGCAGACGTCGATCCATTAAGATTGATGTAGACCGTCGCATTGGCATCACCAAAGCGCTTGAATTCGATTGGCGTTTTCTGCTGTCGGGATCCCTATCGGTGAGTATTCCCAAAAGAAAAACCCGCCTCAGAACCGGCTGAGGCGGGTGTCAAATCCTCCTAAGGTCGAGACCTTATTTGGACATGCCGGTCGTGGGTGGCGCCGGTGGTGGCGGAGGGGGTTCCTTTTTAGCACAAGCAGAAACGCCAAGCGCCGCAGCGGTCAAAGCCACTAAAGTGAAATATTTCACAATGTTCATCAGTCTCGCCTCCTTTCTTAGCTAGCAGCACTCCCGTATTAGGCTGAACCAACGGCAGACACAAATGGATTTTTCAAATTCGTCGGAAACCGTGTTTGGATCCATGTAACGGAATAAGACTTTGCGCAGAGCATCTTGACCCGCTCTATCCTATAATTTCGACCCAGGTATCCATAGGAACCATATCGAATAGACGAATGATATCGTCATTGCGCATACGAATGCATCCATGGCTCACAGGCTGCCCGACGAGACTCTCCTGATTCGTCCCGTGGATATAAATATATCGCTCTTTTGTGTTGGCATTTTCCCTTTCCAAACCATCCAGCCATAGAATGCGTGTCGTAATGAGATCGTCGTCGGAAGACGGCGGATCTTCGACCGGAACCCGTCCTTTGAAGATGGTTCCGATCCGTGCATTTTGTCCGATCTTTTGGTAAATGCGAAATAACCCTGTGGGCGTTTTGAAACTTCCCGGCTCGAACCCAAGACCGGCGCGCGAGGTTGAGACCGGAGCTGAGAATGCCTCCCGCTGATCGGAGAACAACTTTAGCAATTGCGTTTTGGCGTCGATGACTATCTTGTGCCAGGCCATTTTAGCGTTTAGGTTTCCCGTCCTTTCATGAGTGCAGGATTTAATGTAGCAATTGCTGGGGCAACGGGCGCCGTTGGAGCCGAGTTGATTCGGCTCTTGGAAGAGCGCGACTTTCCGGTCCGGCGACTGAAACTGCTTGCATCGGCGAAATCTGTAGGAAAATCCCTCGAATTCAAGGGGGAGCGAGTAAGTGTCGAGCTGCTCTTCAAGGACTCATTTCGAGGGGTTGATCTTGCCTTGTTCAGCGCTGGAGCCGGAACCTCAAGGCAGTTTGCGAGCTACGCGGTCGAATCCGGTGCGGTGGTGGTTGATAATTCGTCTGCATTTCGCATGGACGATGGTGTTCCCCTTGTGATTCCCGAGATAAATCCGGCGGACCTTTCGAGCCAAAAAGGAATTATCGCCAATCCGAACTGCACGACGATCATTGCGCTCATGGGGCTGTATCCCTTACACCGCGAGTTTGGCGTCCGCCGGGTCGTTGCATCGAGCTATCAGGCGGTTTCAGGTGCCGGCGCTCGAGCAATAAACGAGTTGTCGCTTCAGACAAGTGCGCACCTCCGGGGCGAGAAGTATGAACCGGAGATTTTTCCTCATCCAATCGCGTTCAACGTGCTGCCTCAAGTGGACGTTTTTTCGGAGAGCGGATATACCAGGGAGGAAATCAAGTTCGTCAATGAAAGCCGGAAAATTATGCATCTTCCGGCTCTGCGCGCCTCGATTACATGCGTTCGGGTTCCCGTTTTTCGTGCCCATTCCGTTGCAGTTCATGCAGAATTTGAGCAGCCGGTTTCCGTGGAACACGCACACGATGTGCTCGCAAAATTTCCCGGTTTGGAAGTCATCGATAACCCGGGCGCAAAGCAGTATCCGATGCCGCTGAATTGCGCCGGCAAAAACAATTGCCAAGTAGGACGGATCAGAGTGGATTCCGCCCTGGACAACGGTCTGGCGTTCTGGGTTTGCGGCGATCAGCTTTTGAAGGGCGCTGCCTTGAACGCCTTGCAGATCGCGGAAAACCTCGTGAGGTAACCTTCGAGTCCGGTGATGGAGTCAACGCTCACTCCTGGTGCGCACTCCAAATGCCTACGTCGCCGGTTCAAGGTGCTTAGTCAGAAACTTCTCCATAGCTTCATAGAATGAAAACCGATTCTCCTCGTTGCTGAATCCATGGCCCTCATTTTCCTTCACCATGTACTCAACGTCGATGCCGTGTTTCTTCAGCGCCTGAACGATCTGATTGGATTCCTCAATGTTTACCCGAGGATCCTTCGCGCCCTGCGCCACAAGCAAGGGCGCCCTGATCTTATCTGCATTCAGGGCCGGTGAGTTTGCCTCCAATAAATTTTTGTCTTTCTCCGGATTCCCGACCATTTCATACATCATTTCCAGGTACGGTTTCCAGTATGGCGGAATGGTCTTCATGAAGGTTAGGAGATTGGAAACGCCCACATAATCGATTCCGGCAGCGTACAGTTCTGGCGTCTTGGTAAGCCCTGCGAGCACCGCGTAGCCACCATAGCTTCCACCGTAGATCGCAATCCGCTTCGGATCGGCGATGCCTTGATCGACCAACCATTTCACGCCATCGCTGATATCATCCTGCATGTGCAGGCCCCATTGTTTGAAGCCGGCTTCCCAGAACCGGCGACCATAGCCGGTCGATCCGCGAAAGTTCATTTGCAGAACTCCATAACCGCGATTTGCAAGGAACTGCACTTCCGCGTCGAAGCCCCATTCGTCCCGCGCCCACGGTCCCCCGTGAGGATTTACGACGATCGGAAGATTTTTTGGAGTCACTTCCTTCGGCAATGTGAGATAGCCATGGATCGTCAGTCCATCACGAGAAGCGTAGCTGATTGGCCTCATCTCCGCGAGCTCATCTTCTTTCAGCCAGGGATTGCGGTCAGCGAGTTTTTTCAACTCACCGGATTTTGAATCATATAAGTAGAAGGAACCCAGCGACCTGTCCGTAATAGTTCTGACGATGAAGACATTCTCATCGCGGTTCGAGGACGTCATGTACACATCGTAGCCGGGCAGTCTTTGCTCCAGCGTCTTGTAAAGCTTCTCGGTTACCGGGTCGAAGTATTTGCGTTGATCTTTCCAGGTTGTATACGAAACGGAGGTGATTACCTTCCGCTTTTTGGAATAGTCAAGTCCCGATGCGTCAACTTCCGGGGATTCGAATAGAACGCGTGTTTCCTTGGCATTGTCCAGATCGAATTCAACAATCGCTGTTTTATCTCTGCCTATGTTCGAGGCGCCATAGAGATTTTTGTTATCGAACGTAAAAAATTGAGGTGAAAAAACCTCTTTAAAGTTGGTGGTCAGAATGGGCTTCCAAGGTTCCTGGGCGGTCTTTCGGTAGAGTAGGCTCGTATTGACTCCGTCGGTTGAGGTAGCGACCCGGATGTTGCCGTCGTGATCCGTTCTCCACGAAGCAATATTTCCCGGATTCTCCGCAACGAGCTTTAATTCGCCGGTTTCAACGTTCAGCCGGTAGGCATCAAAGACTTCTTTATTGCGTTTGTTCAGGCCAACGATCAAGTCGGTCGGATGGTCTTCAAGGTCGTCGATGATCTCAGCTTTGACCCCGTCGAACGGCGTCATATCCCGCTCGCCGCTCGCATCGCTGCGAGCAACATAGACATGATAGTTTTCGTCGCCAGCGCTGTCTTTCAGATACACGACATGCGCTTCTCCCTTCCAAAAAAATCCGCGAAGATCACGATCCTTTACATGTGTGATTTGCGTTGCGTTACCCCCGGATCTCTTTTGCACGAAGACGTTCAGACGATTATCGACAGGCTTCAAAAATCCTATCAGGTCCCCGCTGGGTGAGAGGTCATAGGAGGTGGTTTCGGGATTTTTGAAAAAATCCTGAAGAGGTATTTTGGGAGGAGGGCTTTCTTGGGCGAGAGATGAGGACAAAATCAACATAAAACAAGAAGCTGAAGCCAGAAAAACATTCATACTATTTCGGGGACTGCACACTAATGTGAACTTCTCACAAACTTGCAAAGGAGTTTTGAACAATGCGAACATTTTCCTTATTGTGCTAGGCGCGATTCTCGGTAGAGCAAGATCGGACCGGGCAAACGCGAATCCGCTGGATCAAGTCTGAAGGCGACTTAATGAGCTGGTTCACATTTTCCTGGCAGAACTTTCTCTATTCGTTTCTGGCGCTGGCGTTTGAGGGATTGCCGTTTGTCCTTGTGGGTTCGCTGGTTTCTGGGGCAATCGCCGCTTTTGTTCCTTCGAGGATTATTACGGGCCTTTTACCGAAAAACGGATTCCTCGCTACCCTTGTGAGCGGGTTGCTTGGCCTATGCTTTCCCGTCTGCGAGTGCGGCATCGTGCCCGTTGTCCGGAGGCTTATTAACAAAGGGTTGCCGGTTTCGTGCGGAGTTACCTTTATGCTGGCTTCGCCGATAGTGAATCCGATCGTCGCCTTCAGTACTTTCGCAGCTTTCCGAAGTCAGGCGCCATGGTTCAATATGGGAATACGACTCGGATTCGGCTATCTGATGGCTGTGCTCGCCGGCTTGTCAGTGGGCCATTTGAGTCCGAAAGAGATTTTGCGCGAGGGAGCAGTAAAAATTACATCTCGCAAACGTCTTGCTTTTCAGATCGGCCCGTTGCCTGACGCGACCTCAAATGATTTAGAATCCAGCTTTGCTCAAAAGCTCGTTGCCGCAATCCGAATGACTTGCGATGATTTCATCGACACAGCGATCTATTTTATGATAGGCGCCGCGGTGGCGGCAACGTTCAACACCGCCGTCGATCAGCAGATAATTCTGCCATTGGCGCTGGATCCGACTCTCTCCACGATTGCAATGATGGCGATCGCAATGGTCCTGACGCTTTGCAGTACGTCGGACGCCTTTATCGCCGCGACCTTCGTCAGCTTTCCGCTTTTTGCGCGGATGGCCTTTATGGTCTTCGGCCCGATGTTTGATCTGAAACTGTTCTTTCTTTACAGCGTCTTATTCAAAAAGCGTTTTGTGGTCTGCCTTGGAATTGGACTTTTCATAGCGATCGGAATAATCTCCAGTCGTTTTCTTATCCTTTTGTATGCGAGCCAAGGCCTCTAGCCTTCTAAATGGGTTGACGCTTGTCGGAATAGGGATTGTACTGCTCGATTTTTTCTTCACTGGCAGAGTCGATCAGTATCTCCATCCGCAGTTTCGGCCGTTTACGCTTGTGGCGGGTATAATCTTCTGCGTGATAGGTCTTGTGTACGCCGCCGCAAAGCCAAGTGCGCGATGTTGCGTAGAAGGAGAGTGCGTTCATGAGAATGCTACGAACCCTTTCCGCAGTGTGATTGCGATCCTCGTTTTATTTGCGCCTTTGGTTGTAGGGGTCGCACTTTCAAAAGACAGCTACGATCAGCAAGCGGTCTTAAATCGAGGTTTCGTTCAGGATATTACAAAATTGCCGGTGCGCGCGAACGCTGTCGGAAGCGGAACGCAGGCAAGCCAGGCCATCCCCTCGGAAGCGTTAGGTGCAGAGAAGGATGCGGCCGTTTCGGAACCGCTTCCGCAGGATACCCCTCCCGCGTCTGCAAATAATGATTCGGCGAACCCCGCCGTGCCGGATAGTGGTGACGGAAGCGCACAGTATCTTCCGAAAGCGCCGGATGGGAATGTTGCGTTAGAAGTGACCGACTTGCTTTATGCTGAACAAGAGGAGGGCCTTCGGAAGATCGTTGGCGGCAAAACGATTGAGGTGATCGGGCAGTACTTGCCGGGCACGGACACGAAACGATTCAAGCTGGTTCGGATGTTTATTGTTTGCTGCGCAGCGGACGCCCGACCTGTAGCCCTTCCGGTTGAGCCGGCCGGGCAGGTCAATGCCTCCGAAATGGGATGGATCAGAGTCACCGGAAAAGCGACGTTCACCCAGAGCGGAGATCGGACGCAAGTCGTCATGAAAGCGGACAAAGTTGAGTCGGTCGATCCCCCCGCGGAGGCAATGCTCTATTAAACTGGGCACACCGATGTCGCTGAGACCGTTACTTCCCGCTTCCGCCTCCTGACTTCTGTATTCTGCCGCCTTCCTCCCCTACATGGCCATGCCCCCGTCCACCGTCAAGACGTGGCCGGTTATATACCTGGCTTCGGGACTTGCTATAAACGCAACCGCCGCGGCGACGTCTTCACAGTCGCCAAACCTGTTGAGCGGAATCAGCGGAAGAATATGAGCTTTGACCGCTTCAGGCAGTTGACTCGTCATGTCCGTGGCGATGAATCCTGGTGCCACTGCATTCACAGTTACATTCCTCCCTGCCACTTCTCGAGCCAAAGCCTTGGTCAATCCAATCAGACCCGCTTTGCTCGCCGCGTAGTTTGTCTGACCAGCCTGCCCGATCAGGCCGCTGACCGAACTGATATTCACAATGCGGCCATACGATTGCTTCATCATCGGTCGCTGCAAATTTTGAATGAAATGAAATGCTCCCTTTAGATTTGTGTCCAGAACAACGTCCCAATCCTCTTCCGACATGCGCATACTCAACCGGTCGCGCGTTACACCTGCGTTATTGACGAGTACGCTCACTTTTCCGAATTCTTTGACGATTCGCGAACAAAGATCCGCAACCGCCTCTCCGTTTGAGACATCCACCGAATAAGGGATGGCGCTGCCAGCTCGCAAAGCGTTGATTTCGTTGGCCGCTGACTGCGAATTCGCCTCCGTTCGGCTAATAACGGCAACCCTTGCACCTTCGTTAGCAAGACGAAGGGCCACGGCTCTCCCAAGTCCTCTTCCGGCCCCGGTTACAACCGCCACTTGGTCCGTAAATCGATTCATCAAATCGATCATGAATCGGTCTGTCGAAGGGTCAAGCGATTTGGCCCAGAGATTTCACGGATGAGGGTAGCTTAGCTTCGCTACGGTAGAGATGAAGGTGACTACGCAGAACAGTATGAGCGCTCCTGAGCAGCCGAAGACGATATGTGCCTAGTGTCCTGTCCCCGAAATAACATGCCTTTCGTTGCGATCAAAATGGGCCGCCGGCAAGGCGCGAGGAGGGCGCATATCTAAATCGATACGTAACCGACGAGCAACGCGGCCGCCGGCCCATTTTCATCGCAACCCTCTGGGCCGCGGCCGGTTGGCTGTTTTTCCGCGTTGCTCGCTCCTCACGTCCCGCTCCATTTTTGTTCCGGCTACGGAAGCCCCAGATCAAGCAGGAGAACAAAAATGGGGCGGGATGCTCGTCGCTCGCGCCTTGAAAAACAGCCAACTGACCTGCGGCGAAAGACACGCTATTTCGGGGACAGGACACTAGCTGGAGGCAACTCATGGAGGAGCTGGGCCGCTTTCGAGCTTCAATTCGTGGAGTTTATTCCTCAAGGTTCGAATACTAATTCCAAGCATCTGGGCGGTCTGCGTCCGATTTCCGTTCGCTTTGCGCAGGGCGTGCAGAATATATTCTCGCTCAATCTCGGCAAGCGGAACGATTTTCTCCGGAAAAATAAGATCCGCGCCGCTCCGCACAGCTGTCGGAACTTCCTCTTCGGACCAGGACTGGTCCAACAGCTCCACTGGAAACATCGGTTCCAGGAGGTGAGGGGTTATCTCTTGTCCCGGCTCGGTCAGAATGACAGCTCTTTCCATGACATTCTGAAGCTCTCGAACGTTTCCAGGCCACTCGTACGCAGTCAGAATTTTCACAGCGGCTGAACTCAAGACCGGCGGCTGGGCACCCGTCCGTCTGGCAATCCGATGCAGGAACGAGCGAGCCAGGTTGGGCAGGTCTTCCTTTCGTTTCCTCAACGGCGGTACCACAATCGGAAAAACGTTCAGGCGGTAATAAAGATCCTGGCGGAATTCCTGCCGCTCAACAGATTTCTGCAGATCACGGTTGGTGGTGGCCAGTACACGCACGTTGACCTTGATTGTGCGGTTGCCGCCAACACGTTCAAACTCCCGCTCTTGCAGAACACGGAGAAGCTTTGCCTGCAGCTTCAAAGAGATCTCACTTATTTCATCCAATAAAATGGTTCCATTATTTGCGAGTTCGAAGCGTCCCTCACGCTTCTCGGTAGCTCCGGTGAACGCGCCTCGCTCGTGCCCAAAAAATTCACTTTCAATCAAGGTCTCTGAGATCGCGGCGCAATTGACCTTGATAAACGGGAGTTGCGCACGAGCGCTTGCACGAAAGATTTCCGTAGCAACCAGCTCCTTGCCGGTTCCGTTTTCTCCGGTAATGAGAACTGTGGCTTCGGTGGGAGCAACCTTTTGAATCATTTGGCGCATCTGCTGAACCGGCTGGGTTTCACCCAGTAACGATGCCGCATCGATCGATTCACGGGCTAAAATCTGGCTGATGCGAAGCGCCTGATTGAAGCTATCCGCTTTGCGTAAAATGACATCTATCTGGCTCGCAGAGAAAGGCTTAATAATATAGTCGAACGCTCCGGCACGGATGCAGCTCACGGCTGATTCGATCGTGCCGTAGCCAGTCATCACCACCATCAGCGGCTTCTCAGGTCGCGGGGCCAGGCGATTTAACAGGTCTGTCCCATCTCCGTCCGGCAGTCGGACATCCACGAACATCAGGTCGAAAGAGTCTTTCGCGATGTATTTTTCCGTCTCAGCGATCGTTGAGCAGAGCGTTACTGAGAGCCTTTTTTGGCGAAGCTGCAGTTCAAGCGACCTCCTGATAATGGGTTCATCGTCGATGACGATTACCTTTTCGATAGCCATTCGATAAGAAATTCCAGCTAGTACAAAGACTCTGAGATCGCCAGCAAAGAATAAGAGGGAACCTCAAAAGCCGCAATATTTTTTGGGAAATTACGCGTAAAACGCAAAGACTCCCCAAAGGAAACGCGATTCTCCGTTGTCCCGGAAACCTTACATTTTGAGCTTTTGAAGCATACTTCTTTGTTAAACTTCGCTAATATCCGGTCGATACTTAGAAGAGGTTGGTTTTGGACCCAGAGAATTGCCCGAAGAATGAAGACCAGGATACCCCGGAGGAAAATCCGCGTCGAAATTCGGATTTGAGCCAGTCTGACACTAGGCCGGATAAATCCATGGAAATTACAGCAGAGCGAATTCGTGACTTTATTTCAGATCCTAGTTATCCAAGTTATGAAATATTACTTGATGTTGCCGGCAAGCTTCTGGACTCATTTGAGAAAAAGTGACTGACAGCGAGCTTTCCAGGTCCGGCGTTGATCCGCCTCTGACGGTTGAACAGAATCAACTGTCGACCTCTGAGGCGTTAGGGGCGTTTTATCGAGTTTATCTCGAGTTTATCCTGCGTCGGGTGATTCACGACCTTGGCAATTCTATTTCTGGAATCAATTCGCTGAGCGACTACCACCTCCGTTCCGGGGTCAATGATCCTGGTTTGGAGGAGAGCCTGGGATTAATTCGGGAAAGCGCCGAGCATTCCCGGGATGTTCTGATAATGGTCAGTGATCTTTTGCAGCCACCCGAGACCGCCGAAGAGTTTGTAAAACCGTCTGAGTTAATCCGGGAAGCATCGAAAATGGCGTCGATGCTTTTGCCGCGCTCCGTGCGATTGGAATTTGCGGAGGCTGAAGACGATGGTCCAACAGGTGTTTCGGTGGTGCGAGGCGAATTCCTGCGTAGATTTCTGGCTCTTGCTGCGATGGACGTCAGTCACCTGAGAATTGCTTCTGGGCAGATATCTCTGGGATGGGAGCGCGAGGGGGCAAGAATCCGCATTTTCTACCGATCGAAATTCAATCCCCCTTCGGATCTTCGCGACCGGGCTTCAATCGTCATGGCGCGGGTCAGCCGCGAGGTAGAGGTTTCTTCAAGCCGGAAAGGCGAGGAATTTACTCTCTCCTTATATTTCCCCGCGGTGCAACTCAGCGACCCGGGGTCGATCTGTTAGCTGTACGGCTCGGACTTGCGGCCCTATCTGCAATCGCCCGGCTCGATCAACGCTGTCAGCTTATCCACGCTAAGTTCATCCAGTCGATATACCGCCAGGTCGGCGGCAGCGATTTTCTCAATAGGGTTGGTTGTCGCGACACCAACGACTTTCATTCCTCCACGATGCGCCGCTTCGATTCCAACAAGAGCGTCTTCAAACACGACACAATGAACGGGATTGCGCTTAATGCGTTGCGCCGCGGTCAGAAAGACCTCAGGATCCGGCTTACCGTGAGAGACATCCTCAGCCGAAACGATCGCTGAAAAATACGCTCCGATGCCGAGAACATTCAGGATTGTGTCTATGTTAAGGCGCTCGGTCGAGGAACCGATAGCGCAAGGTATTCCGTAGCGTTTCAACTCATCGAGCCATGGACCGACGCCGGCTAGCGGTTCAATTCCATGTTCAACAACAAGCTTCCGGTACAATTCTTCCTTTCGAAGGGAAAGCCGGTGGACTTCCTCCGGAGCCTCCGCCCACTTCAAAATCTTCGGAATGATGAAGGTATTCTTCATTCCAAATCCCCTTTTGAAGTGATCGGGCGGCAATGCAAATCCTGTTTCTGCTGCCAATCGTTCCCAGCTCTTCTGATGGAGGGAAGAAGAGTCGACAATCACTCCGTCCCAATCAAAAATCGCTCCGATTTTGCTAGCCGGCATGGGATTAAAGATTCGATGAAATCTTAGAGACGTTGCAAGGCCGGCAATGAATAAATCTTTTGCAACTCCGCCGCGTCTTGGTCGACCTGACCGGCATCCAGGGAGATCTGATGCGGATCATCCTCAAACTCAATTTTATGATAGCCTGCAGCCGGATGAGCTGCCGCTTGGGCAAATTGGTCGAGATTCAAAATTTCGCGTCCGTTGAGTTTTTTGACGACCAGATTGCTTATTTGTTCGTAGCCAACGGTATCGCGAGTTGGTAGAATCTGGCTGAGGAAGACAATCTTCCGCTTTTCGGGAAAAAGGTCGGACTGAAACCTGTCGTAGTACACCAGACGCTGCGGAGCATCTTTCAGCCAGTTATTGCCCCATTCACGCAGGTATTGC